>JASFJY010000001.1:0-34177 GCA_050119415.1 Chromatiales bacterium
CTGGCTTTAGTGTTTTTTGATTGGTAGCGGGGGCTGGATTTGAACCAACGACCTTCGGGTTATGAGCCCGACGAGCTACCAGACTGCTCCACCCCGCATCAAGGAGGGGGCATACTACCTTTGTTACACTCAGATGGCAACCCCCGATTAAAGTTCCGTCAATCAGCCACCGAAGACGCTGCCGCAGACCGCATAGAGACCGGCCGGAAAGAGCCCCAGCACCAGCATCGAGAGACCGTTCAGCGACAACACCACCTGGGTATCCAACCCTATGGAGAGCGGGGTTTCGTCGATGGGCTGGTCGAAGTACATCAGTTTGACGATGCGGATGTAGTAGAAGGCGCCGATGATGGAGAAGAAGACACCCACCAGGGCCAGCCAGGTGAGGTCGACCGAAACCACGGCGTCGAGCACGAACAGCTTGGCGAAGAAGCCCACCGTGGGCGGTACACCGGCCATGGAGAACATCAGCAGCAGCATCATGCCGGCAAACCAGGGACTGCGCTGGTTGAGCCCTTTAAAGTCCTCCAGGTTCTCCGCCTCGAAGCCTTTGCGGCTCAGGGCGATGATGACACCGAAAGCCCCCGCGGACATCAGGGCATAGACCAGGGTGTAGAACATGGCGCCCGCGTAACCCTCCTGGCTACCGGCGAGAATGCCCAACAGGATGAAGCCGACGTGGGAGATGGTCGAGTAGCCCAGCATGCGCTTGATGTTGCTCTGGGCGATGGCGATCAGGTTACCTACCCCCATGGAGAGCACCGCCAGGATTATCAACATGCCCTGCCAGCCTTCCCAACCGCCATGAAGCTCGGCCAGACCGTCCACCAGCAGGCGCATGGTCAGCGCGAATGCGGCGATTTTGGGGGCGCTGCCGATGAAGAGAGTGACCGCGGTAGGGGCGCCGTGGTAGATGTCGGGCACCCACATATGGAAGGGCACCGCGCCCAGCTTGAAGGCGAGGCCGATAACCAGGAAGACGATGCCGAAGACCATCACCAGTTTATTGAGATCGCCCTTTTGCACCACCTGGGCCAGCTGGTCGAACTGCAGGGTGCCGGTAGCGCCGTAGATCATGGAGATGCCGTAGAGCAGTATGCCGGAGGCCAGGGCACCGAGGACGAAATACTTCATCGCCGCCTCGGCGCCGTTGGACGATCTACGATCGAATGCGACCAGGGCATAGAGGCAGAGCGCCAGCAGTTCCAATCCCAGATAGATGGTCAGAAAGCTGTTGGCGGAGACCATGATGCTCATGCCAAGCACGGCGAACAGCCCCAGGGTGTAGAACTCACCCTTGAACAGGCCGCGCTCGCGCAGATACTCCTTGGCGTAGAGGAAGGCAAGTAAGCTGATCAGCAGAATCCCCACCTTGAGCACGTCGCTCATGGGGTCGCGAATATAGGCCCCGTCGAACAGGATCTGGGTCTCAGGGCGGGAGACGGCGAAGGTCAGACCGATGGTCAGGATCAGACCGACCTGGGTCAGACCGTAGCTGACAATGCGATGCTCCTCGCGAATATAGAGATCGACCACCAACACCACACAGGCGAGGGTCAGCAGAGAGAGTTCCGGCAGGACCGGGATCAGTTGTGTTGAATCGAATTGCATAGTCGCGCTACCGAGTCGGGCTCCCTCAGTTGAGTTTCGAAACAGCGATATGTTGCAACAGGTTACTGACGGAGGCATCCATCACTTCGACCAGAGGCGCCGGCCATAGACCCAGCAGCAGCACCGCCGCCGCCAGCGTGCCCAGCACGATGAATTCACGGCTGTTCATATCCTGCAGCGCCGCCACGCCGTCATTGGTCACTTCGCCAAAGACCACCCGCTTGACCATCCAGAGGGTGTAGGCGGCGCCGATGATGAGGGTGGTGGCGGCCAGGAAGGCGTACCAGAAATCGGCGCGGAAGCTGGCGAGGATGACCATGAACTCACCGACGAAGCCGGAGGTACCGGGCAGTCCCGCGTTGGCCATGGCGAAAAAGACCATGAAGGCGCCAAAGATGGGCATGGTGTTGACCACGCCGCCATAGTCTTTGATCTGACGGCTGTGCAGCCGATCGTAGAGCACGCCGACGCAGAGGAACAGGGCCGCCGAGATAAAGCCGTGGGAGATCATCTGCACCATGCCCCCCTGCACGCCCAGGGCAGCGCCGCTGCCGGCGTTGTTCTGGCTGATGATGAAGACGATGAAGAAGCCGAGGGTGACAAAGCCCATGTGGGCGATCGAGGAGTAGGCGATCAACTTCTTCATATCCTGCTGGATGAGGGCGACGAAGCCGATATAGACCACCGCGATCAGGGACATGCCGATGATCAGCCAATCCAGGGTGTAGCTAGCGTCAGGGGTGATCGGCAGGCTGAAGCGCAGGAAGCCGTAGCCACCGATCTTCAGCATAATGGCGGCGAGGATTACCGAACCGCCGGTGGGCGCCTCGACATGGGCGTCGGGCAGCCAGGTGTGCACCGGCCACATGGGCACCTTCACAGCGAAGGCGAGCAGGAAGGCGATGAAGATCAGGATCTGCTCGGTCAGGCCCAGCTTGAGGGTATGGAAACCGAGGATATCGAAACTGCCCGACTGGAAATACATGTAGATCAGGGCGACCAGCATGAAGACCGAGCCGAGAAATGTGTAGAGAAAGAACTTGATGGTGGCGTAGACCCGGTTGGCCCCGCCCCAGACACCGATGATGAGGAACATCGGGATCAGCATCGCCTCCCAGAAGACATAGAAGAGCATGGCGTCGAGAGCGGAGAAGACCCCCACCATCACCCCCTCCATGATGAGGAAGGCGGCCATGTACTGGGAGGGACGGTACTTGATCACCTCCCAACCGGCGATCACCACCAGTGGGGTGATGAAGGTGGTGAGGATGATCAGCGGCATGGAGATACCATCCACACCCAGGTAGTACTCCACATCAAAGGTCGGAATCCAGGGCACCCGCTCAACGAATTGCATCTGCGCGGTGGCGCTGTCGAAGGTGAACCAGAGCGGCAGGCTGACGATAAAGGTCAGCACGGCGACCACCAGGGCAGTCCACTTGGTCGCGCTCGGTTCCCGGTCGCCACTGGCGAGCACCATCAAACCGCCGATGATCGGGAGCCAGATGGTGAGAGTGAGAATGGGCCAATCGGCATTCATGCTTAAGATCCTTTATAAGAAGACGAACCAGGTCAGCAGCAACAGCAGACCCAGGATCATGGCAATGGCGTAGTGATAGAGGTATCCGGTCTGCAGATGGCGCACGACGGCGGCCAGCCAGCCGACCGAATAGGCGGAGCCGTTGACCGCCAGGCCGTCGATCAGGCCGCGGTCACCCGCCAGCCAGAGAAACTTGCCCAGCCCGCGGCTGCCGCCGGCGAAAACCGCCTGGTAGGCCTCGTCGAACCAGTACTTCTTGTCCAGCAGCTTGTAGACCGGCAACAGGCTCGATTTGACCTTGTCGGCGATGGCGGGATTAATCATATAGATGTAGAAGGCCACACCCAGACCCGCCATGGCCAGATAGAAGGCCGGCCCGAAGAAACCGTGCAGGATGAAGCCCCCCGCCCCATGGAATCCCTCACCGATGGCACTCAGGGTATCGTGCTCCGGCAGCACATGGAGCACCCCCTTGAACCAGTCGCCGAAGAGCATCGGCCCGATGGTCAGGTAACCGAGAATCACCGATGGGATGGCGAGCAGGATCAGCGGCACGGTCACCACCTTGGGCGATTCGTGTAGATGTTCCTTGGCATGTTCGTCCCGGGGACCCTCGCCATGGAAGACCAGAAAGAACATGCGGAAGCTGTAGAGAGCGGTAACGAAAACGCCGGCCAGCACCAGCACGTAGGCGTAGCCCGCCGCAGCGAGATCGGAGTGATGCACCGCTTCTATGATGGCGTCCTTGGAGAAGAAGCCGGAGAATCCCGGGAAGCCGATCAGGGCCAGGGAGCCCAACAGGGAGGTCCAGTAAGTGATCGGCATATATTTCCTGACACCGCCCATGTGGCGGATATCCTGATCGTGGTGCATACCGATGATAACCGAGCCGGCGGCGAGGAAGAGCAGCGCCTTGAAGAAGGCGTGGGTCATCAGATGGAAGATGCCGGCGGCGTAGGCGGAGGCGCCCAGGGCCACCATCATGTAGCCCAGCTGGGAGAGTGTCGAGTAGGCCACCACCCGCTTGATGTCGTTCTGCACGATGCCGATCAGGCCGGTGAAGAAGGCGGTGGTGGCGCCGATCACCAGCACGAAGTTGAGCGCGGTCTCCGACAGTTCATAGAGGGGCGACATGCGCGCCACCATGAAGATACCGGCGGTGACCATGGTGGCGGCGTGGATCAGGGCCGAGATGGGAGTCGGGCCCTCCATGGAGTCGGGCAGCCAGACATGCAGCGGCACCTGGGCCGACTTGCCCATGGCGCCTATGAAGAGCAGGATGCCGATCACCGACATCAGGGACCAGTCGGTCTCGCCGAAGATCTGGATCTGGGTGTCGGCCAGCCCGGGCGCCTTGGTGAAGACCTCGGCATAGTCGAGGCTGTTGGTATACATGGCGATGGCGGCGATGCCGAGGATGAAACCGAAGTCACCCACCCGGTTGACCAGGAAGGCTTTCAGATTGGCGAAGATCGCCGTCGGCCGCACCGACCAGAAGCCGATCAGCAGGTAGGAGACCAGGCCAACCGCCTCCCAGCCGAAGAAGAGCTGGAGGAAGTTGTTGGACATCACCAGCATCAGCATGGAGAAGGTGAAGAGCGATATGTAGCTGAAGAAGCGCTGGTAGGAGTTGCGCCCCGCCAGGCTGGTCTTGGGCCAGTTGTGCTCGTCGTCGGCCATGTAGCCGATGGTATAGATATGCACGCAGAAGGAGACGAAGGTCACCACGCTGATCATCACGGCTGTCAGCTGATCGACCAGGAAACCAACCTGCATATTCAGGCCGTCGCTCACCATCCAGGTGTAGACCGGACCGTTGAAGACCTCGGCGTCGTCGAACATGAAGCGCTTCAACACATAGAACGAGAGCAGCACTGAGACGCCGACACCGGTGCTAGTCACCCAATGGGAGCCCTTGCGGCCGATGGTGCCACCGAGAAACCCGGCTATGATGGCCCCCGCGAGTGGCGCCAGCACGATTGTCAGATAGATATTTTCCATAACCGTTTTCTGTTAACCCTTTGCCCTCAAATCCCCGTAAAAACACAAAATCCTTTTGTATTCATTCGCGTTCATTCGCGGACTAAAAAAAACACTACCCCTTCAACACATCCATATCCTGCACATTGATGCTCTGCTTGCTGCGGAAGAGCACTACCAGGATGGCCAAGCCGATGGCGGCTTCGGCTGCGGCCACGGTGAGGATGAAGAAAACGAAGACCTGCCCCGCCGTGTCCCCCAGAAAGTGGGAGAAGGCGATGAAATTGATATTGACCGCCAGCAGCATCAGCTCCACGCACATCAGCAGGACGATGACATTCTTGCGGTTGATGAAGATGCCCGCGACACTGATAGCGAAGAGGATGGCAGCAACAATGAGATAGTCGGAGAGTGCAATCATGGCTTCATCCTTTCTCGGCGTCCATCGAGACCATGCGCACACGGTCTGCGCGCTTGATCACAACCTGGTCGGCCGGATCGAGATATTTGGTATCGCTACGCTTGCGCATGGTCAGGCCGATGGCGGCGATAATCGCCACCAGCAGGATCACCGCAGCGATCTCAAAGGGGTACATATGGACGGTGTAGAGGATACTGCCCAACTCCTCGGTATTGCTGTAGTCGGCGGCGTGACGTGCCGGCGCGGCATACTGTTCCAGGCCGAAGTTGGCGGGACCGACCACCAGGATCAGCTCCGCCGCCATGGCGATGGCCATGACCAGGCCCAATGGCAGAAGTTTGATGAACCCCGCACGCAGCACCGCCAAATCGATGTCAAGCATCATCAGTACGAAGAGAAAGAGCACCATGACCGCGCCCACATAGACCAGCACCAACACGATGGCCAGGAACTCCGCCTCGGCCAGCAGCCAGAGGCCGCTGCTGGCGAAGAAGGCGAGGATCAGAAACAGGGCCGAGTGGACCGGGTTGCGTCGCGTGACGACCATGGTGGCCGCCAGAATCACGACAGCCGACAGCACGTAGAAAATCAGCTTTTCAAAGGTCATAGACAGTTCCTGTTCTCATTGAAGAATCCCATCGCCTTAGCGGTATTTCGCCTGCGCCTCAATGTCCGCCGCGATCTGCGCCTCATGCTTGTCGCCGATCGTCAGCAGGTCCTGTTTGGTCATGACATTGTCGCCCCGGTTCTCGAAGTGGTACTCGTAGACACGGGTTTCGACGATGGCGTCCACCGGACAGGCCTCCTGGCAGTAGCCGCAGTAGATGCATTTGAAGAGATCGATATCATAGCGGGTGGTACGGCGCGAGCCATCCTCCCGGGGTTCAGCCTCGATGGTGATGGCCAACGCAGGACAGGTCGCCTCGCACAGCTTACAGGCGATGCAACGCTCCTCACCATTGGCATAACGGCGCAGGGCATGCAGACCGCGAAAGCGTGGCGAAACCGGCGCCTTCTCCTCCGGATACATGACGGTGAACTTCTTACCGAAGAGATAGCGACCCGTGACCGTGAGGCCTTTGAACAGCTCCAGCAGAAAGAGACTCTTGAAATAGTTGGATAACGCTTTCATCAGTGACATCCTCAGTCGAACCACCAAGGCACTTGATAGACCACCGCGAGACCGACGACAGCGATCCAAACAATCGTGATCGGTATAAAGACCTTCCAACCCAGGCGCATGATCTGGTCATAGCGATAACGGGGGAAGGTTGCCCGCAGCCAGAGAAACAGGAACATGAAGAAACCGGTTTTCAACACCAGCCAGAAGAAGCCGGGCACCCAATCGAACAGGGCTCCCACCAGCGGCCAGCCCTGGAAGGGTGACAGCCAGCCGCCCATGAACATGATCGCAATGAGGGCCGAGATCAGGATCATGTTGGCGTACTCGGCGAGGAAGAAGACAGCAAAGGTCATGCCCGAGTACTCCACATGGAAACCGGCCACGATCTCCGATTCGCCCTCGGCCACATCGAAGGGTGCACGGTTGGTCTCGGCCACACCGGAGATCACGTAGATGGCAAACAGGGGCAGCAGGGGCAGCCAGAACCAGGAGAACAGCCCCCCCTCCTGGGCCTTGATTATCTCTCCCAGGTTGAGACTGCCGGCCGCCACCAGCACGCCCACCAGGGCGAAGCCCATGGCGATCTCGTAGGCCACGATCTGCGCCGCCGAGCGCATGGCGCCGAGAAAGGCGTATTTGGAGTTGGAGGCCCAGCCGGCGATGATCACGCCATAGACGCCCACCGAAGTCAGGGCCAGGATATAGAGCAGCCCGGCGTTGATATTCGACAGTACCAGTTTCTCATCGAAAGGAATTACCGCCCAGGCGGCCAGAGCGGGCCCCAGGGTAATGGCCGGCGCCAGCATGAAGAGAAACTTGTTGGCGTTGGTCGGAATGACGATCTCTTTGAACATCAGCTTGACCGCATCGGCGATGGGCTGCAGCCACCCCTTGGGACCGACCCGGTTGGGTCCGACACGCACATGCATGTAGGCAAGGATTTTGCGCTCCGCATAGGTGTAGTAGGCCACCACCAGCATCAGCGGCACGACAATGAACAGGATTTTGAGCAGCGTCCAGATCAGGTATTGGAGTTCGGCGGGCAGGATTGCCCAGAGACTGTTGAAGTATTCCATCGGTTACGCCTTCTCCACGGTCACTACGCCAAAGGGTTGCCCCAACGCGGCGGTCTCCGCCAGTCCCGTCGAAATCCAGGCACAGCCTTCGGGGAGACTGTCGTCGAGCTCCAGGGGCAGGTTCGCCTGATAACCGTTCTGTTTCACCAGGGCCAGCTCCGTGGCGGCCAGGCCAAGCCGTTCGGCTTCCGCCGGATGCAGACGAATCGCCGGGCTGCCGGCATCATGGGTCTGTTGCAGGGCTTCGGCCCGGCGCACCAGGGGATCGATGGCATAGAGCGGCGTGTCGCCGCCCCTCAGCAATCCCTCGGCCGTCAGTTGCCGCACCGGATTGCCGGAGAGCGTCAAGCGGTTGGCCGGCAAGGCTTCGCCGCAGAGGTCCTGGAGTTCCGCCAGCACCTGCCCCGCATCGACATAATCGAATCCCTCCACATCGAGCAGATTGCCCAATACACGGAGAATCTTCCAGCCGGGACGGGCCTCGCCCTGGGGTTTCACCACCCCGCGGTTGGTCTGCCAAACCCCCTCGGCATTCACGTAGGTGCCCGCGGTCTCCGCAAAGAGTCCCATCGGCAGCAGGATATCGGCGCAGGCCTCCAGCTGGGGACTGCGGAAGGCGCTCAGGGCCACCACGATATCGGCACTCTGCAAGGCACTCATGGAAAGGGCACCATCCCAGAAATCGAGACCCGGTTCGACCCCCATCAGCAAATAGCCCTTGCGGGGCAACTTGAGCATGTTAATGACATCCAGGCCTGCCTCGTCAGCCACCTTTGCGCCGGCCTGCAGACAGGGTAGCGCGCCGGCCAGCTGAGCGCCGAGGCTGTTGGAGGCGGCCGGCACCACGCAAAGTATGGCGCCGGTGGCCTCAGCCAGGGCCGAGGCCAGCGCCCCGATCAGGGCGTAATCGGGATGGGCCTGGGCCAACGCGCCAAGCATCACTGCCGCCGCATCGGCCTGCTTGAGGGCCTTGGCCGTAGCCTCGGCAGCGGTGTCGGCCTCGGCCGAGCGGATCAGCTCGGCCAGGCCACCCTCGCCCTTGACGCCGGCGGCCTTGGCCACCGCGGCCAGGGCATCGACCATTCCGGCGGGTCCGGCCACGGTCTGGGTTGCCACATGGTTCAATTCCAGGCGCAGGGGATTGAGGTAGTGGAGTTCAGCGCCGGCCAGGGCCGCCTTACGTAGGCGGTGGGCCAGGATCGGCTGCTCCTTACGCAGGTTTCCGCCGACAACCAGAGCGCTGTTCAACTGTTCCACCTCGGCGATCTTCATGCCCAGCCAGCTGACGCCGGGTCTCTCCTTGTCGAGCCGGAAGTCGCCCTGGCGCAGACGGCTGTCGATGTTATTGCCGCCGAGACCGCGCACCAGCTTCTGCGCCAGATAGAGTTCCTCCAGGGTCGACGCGGGTGAAACCAGGGCGCCGATCTGCTCGCCCTCGCCGATCTCCCTGAAGGCGACGGCGGCCATCTCGAGGGCCATCTCCCAGCTCACCTCCTGCCACTCGCCGCCCTTCTTGATCATGGGGGCGGTCAACCGCTCGGCGCTGTAGAGACCTTCATAACTGTAGCGATCACGGTCGGAGATCCAGGTCTCGTTGATCGATTCGTTGTCACGGGGATGAACCCGCATCACCTTGTTGCCGCGCAGGTGGAGGTTGATGTTGGAACCGACACTGTCGTGGGGCGCAACACCTTCCACCTGGGTCAGCTCCCAGGCACGGGCGCTGAAGCGGAAGGGCTTGGAGGTGAGGGCGCCTACAGGGCAGAGGTCGATGACGTTGCCGGAGAGTTCCGAATCGACGCTCCTCTCGATATAGGTGCCGATCTGCATATGCTCGCCACGGCCGGTGGCCCCCAATTCGCGGATGCCGGCGATCTCCTGGCCGAAACGCACGCAACGGGTGCAGTGGATACAGCGGGTCATGTCGGTGGCGATCAGCGGGCCGATGTTCTTGTCGACCACCACCCGCTTGCCCTCACTGTAACGAGAGACGTCGCTGCCGTAGCCCATGGCCACATCCTGCAGCTCACACTCACCGCCCTGATCGCAGATCGGGCAGTCGAGGGGGTGGTTGATGAGCAGAAACTCCATGGTCCCCTGCTGCGCCGCCAGCGCCTTGGGCGAGCGGGTGTAGACCTTCATGCCATCGCTGACGGGGGTGGCGCAGGCCGGCAGCGGCTTGGGCGCCTTTTCCACCTCAACCAGACACATACGACAGTTGGCCGCGACCGAAAGCTTCTTGTGGTAGCAGAAGCGCGGGATACGGATACCCGCCGCGTCGGTAACCTCGATCAGCATGCTACCGGCCTGCGCCTGTAGTTCGCGGCCGTCGACTTCAATGGTGACTTTGGTGTCTGTCATCGTGGTCTACTGTCTCTCTGGCCCTAACCTTAGCCGATCCCGACCAGGCAGCGCTTGTGGTCGATGTGATACTGAAACTCGTCACGGAAGTGACGCAACATGCCTTGCACCGGCATGGCCGCGGCGTCGCCCAGGGCGCAGATGGTCTTGCCGCTGATCTTGGCCGCCACGTCGTCGAGCAGGTCCAGGTCCTCCTGACGACCCTGCCCCTTCTCGATGCGGTGCACCACCCGGTAGAGCCAACCGGTGCCCTCGCGGCAAGGGGTGCACTGGCCACAAGACTCTTCATGGTAGAAGTAGGACATGCGCTCAAGCACCTTGACCATGCAGTTGCTGTCGTCGAGCACGATCACCGCGCCGGAACCGAGCATGGAGCCGGCGCCGGCGATGCTGTCGTAATCCATGGTCAGCTCCATCATCTGCTCGCCTGGAATCACCGGTGCTGAAGAACCGCCGGGGATCACCGCCTTGATCTTGCGCCCGTCCCTCATGCCGCCGGCCATCTCCAGCAGTTGCGAAAAGGGAGTGCCCATGGGGATCTCGAAGACGCCGGGATTATTGATGTTGCCGGAGATGGAAAAGAGCTTGGAACCGCCGCTGTTCTTGACCCCGAGCTGAACGAACCAGTCGCCCCCCTTCTCCAGGATCATGGGGATCGAGGCCAGCGACTCAGTGTTGTTGATGATGGTGGGACAACCGTAGAGACCGAAGTGAGCCGGAAACGGCGGCTTGTAGCGCGGCTGCCCCTTCTTGCCCTCGATCGACTCCAGCAACGCCGTCTCCTCGCCACAGATATAGGCGCCGGCGCCAAGATGGGTGTGGAGTTCGAAATCGAAGCCGGAACCGAGCAGATTCTCACCCAGGAAACCGGCCTCGCGGGCCTCTTCCAGGGCCTGTTCGAAACGCTCGTAGGGCTCCCAGAATTCGCCGCGAATGTAGTTGTAGCCGCGGGTTGCGCCGATGGCATAGCCGGCCAGAATCATCCCCTCGATCAGCTGATGGGGGTTGTAGCGCAGGATATCCCGGTCCTTGAAGGTGCCGGGCTCACCCTCGTCTGAGTTACAGACCACGTACTTCTGGCCGGGTGCGTTACGGGAGATGAAGCTCCATTTGAGGCCGGTGGGAAAACCGGCGCCGCCACGGCCACGCAGCCCCGACTTCTTCACCTCTTCGATGATCGCTTCAGGCGGTGTCTTCTCGGTCAGCACCTTCTTCAGCATCTGATAGCCGCCACGGCTCCGGTACTGTTCCAGCAGCCAGGGGCGTTCCAGATCGAGGGTGCGCAGGCAGACTTCGTTGGCCATGGCTTACTCCAGCCCCTCGAGGATCGCGTCGACGATCTCGGGGGTGAGGTTTTCATAATACTGTTTACCGATCTGCATCATCGGCGCGCCACCGCATGCGCCCAGGCACTCCACCTCTTTCAGGGAGTAGCGCCCGTCCTCGGTGACTTCGCCAAAACCTATGCCGAGTTTACGCTTCAGATGATCGACGATGACATCGGCCTTGTTGATCATGCAGGAGACGTTGGTGCAGACGCAGATCTTGTGCTTGCCGACCGGTTTCAGCTCGTACATGGAGTAGAAGGTGGCGACTTCGTAGACAGCGATGGGCGGCATATCAAGGTAGGCGGCCACATCGTTCATCAGCTCGCTCGTGAGCCAGCCACCGTTGTCGTCCTGCACAATGCGCAGGGCGGCCATCACCGCCGACTGTTTCCACTCGGGCGGATACTTGGCGATCCAGCGATCGATCTCCGCCCTCACTTCCGGGTTGAAGAGTTGTGTTATGTCTTTTTCTGCTGTTGTTGTCATTCGTTAACAGCCTTTTTAACGATCAATCTCACCGAAAACCACGTCCATGGTGCCGATCACCGCCACCACATCGGCCAGCATATGGCCCTTCACCATCTCGTCCATGGCGGAGAGATGGACAAAACCGGGGGCGCGAATCTTCAAGCGATAGGGCTTGTTGGCGCCATCAGAGACGATGTAGCAGCCGAACTCCCCTTTCGGTGCCTCGACGGCGGCGTAGGCCTCACCCTTGGGTGGGCAGTAGCCCTCGGTGAAGAGCTTGAAGTGATGGATCAGGCTCTCCATGTCGTCCTTCATCTCGCCGCGCGCCGGCACGGCCACTTTGTGATCCTCCAGGATCACCGGTCCCGGATTGTTGCGCAACCACTCTATGCACTGTTTGATGATGCGGTTGGATTGACGCAGCTCCTCAACCCGCACCAGATAGCGATCGTAGCAGTCACCGTTGACGCCTACCGGTATATCGAACTCCACCTTGTCGTAAGCGGCGTAGGACTGTTTCTTGCGCAGATCCCAGGCGATGCCCGATCCTCGTAGCATGGGGCCGGTAAAACCGAGTTGCATGGCACGCTCCGGCGAGACCACGCCGATGCCGACGGTACGCTGCTTCCAGATGCGGTTGTCGGTGAGCAGGGTCTCGTACTCGTCCACCAGCTTGGGGAAGCGGTTGCTGAAGTCTTCAATGAAGTCGAGCAACGAGCCCTGGCGAGCCTCGTTGCGCTCCTTCACGTCACGCCCGGTGACCCATTGACTGGCCTGGTACTTGGGCATCTGATCCGGCAGATCGCGGTAGACCCCTCCCGGACGGTAGTAGGCGGCATGCATACGCGCACCCGAGACCGCCTCGTAGCAGTCCATCAGATCCTCGCGCTCACGAAAGGCGTAGAGGAACACCGCCATGGCACCGATATCCAGCGCGTGGGTGCCGATCCACATAAGATGGTTGAGGATGCGGGTGATCTCATCGAATAGGGTGCGGATATACTGGGCGCGGATCGGCGCCTCGATACCCAGCAGCTTCTCGATGGCCCGTACATAACCGTGTTCGTTGCACATCATCGACACATAGTCGAGACGGTCCATGTAGGGGATGCTTTGATTATAGGGCTTGCTCTCGGCCAGCTTCTCGGTGGCGCGGTGCAACAGGCCGATATGGGGATCGGCGCGTTCGATGACCTCGCCGTCCATCTCCAGCACCAGGCGCAGCACGCCATGGGCAGCGGGATGCTGGGGACCAAAATTCAGGGTGTAATTACGGATCTCAGGCATCGCCGGCGTCCTGGGTTTCGTTATCCGCTCCAAGATAACGGTTGTCTTCACGGATCACTCGCGGCACCAGAGTGCGCGGATCGATACTCACAGGTTCGTAGACCACCCGCCCAAGGTTGGGATCGTAGCGCATCTCTACCTGGCCGATGAGCGGAAAGTCCTTGCGGAAGGGGTGACCGATAAAGCCGTAGTCGGTAAGGATACGCCGCAGATCCGGATGGCCGCTGAAGAGAATGCCGTAGAGATCGAAAGCCTCGCGCTCGAACCAGTTGGCGCTCGCCCAGACGGTAACCACCGAGTCGACGATCGGCTCCGAAGTATCCACAAAGACACGTAGCCGCAGACGCATGTTGTGGTGGATGGAAAGCAGGTGATAGACGGCCGCGAAACGCTTTTCCTCCATCAACTCCAGCTCTCCGACAGGGGTAACGCCACGACCGAAACCGGTATCCGGCGCCTCGTCCGTCTGCCATTCTGATTGGCCATAGGTGGCATAGTCGACACCGCAGACATCGATCAGCTCCTCGAAACGAAAGGCTTCCTCGTCGCGCAAGCGGGCGGCGACTTCGAGCAAATGCTGCCTGGGCACGACCAGCGTCACCTCGCCGCAGGACCTCTCCAGGCTGCACCCCATTTCGGAGAAGGTTGAAAGCAAATTGTCTGCCAGCTGCGCGAGCCGTGCCTGCATATCGTTATGCGAACCGTTGCTCATGATTCAGAACCTGTTAACGAGCTATAGTGCTGGTTCGGCGTATTTTATCCTGCAGCTGCAGTACGCCGTAGAGTAGCGCTTCAGCGGTCGGTGGACAGCCCGGAACATAGATATCCACGGGTACGATGCGGTCGCAACCACGCACCACCGCGTAAGAGTAGTGGTAGTATCCGCCACCGTTGGCACAGGAGCCCATGGAGATCACCCAACGAGGCTCAGCCATCTGATCGTAAACCTTGCGCAGGGCCGGCGCCATTTTGTTGACCAGGGTACCGGCAACGATCATCACATCCGACTGACGAGGACTGGGCCGGAAGAAGATACCGAACCGATCCAAATCATAACGGGCTGCGGCGGCGTGCATCATCTCGACGGCGCAACAGGCGAGTCCGAATGTCATCGGCCACATCGAACCTGTACGTGCCCAGTTGATCAGTTTATCGGCAGAGGTGGTGAAGAACCCCTGTTCCATGATCCCTTCAATACCCACTCAACACCTCCGAGAATCCGCTGACCGGCACCCGCTCCATGGACGCAAAGCTTGCCTTGACCAAACCGTAATCCCTGCTTTCGACTACTCCCATTCCAGCGCCCCTTTCTTCCATTCATAGATGAATCCAATCACCAGAATGCCGAGAAAGACCATCATTGCAATGAAGCCAACCATGCCGATCTGATCGAGAACCACGGCCCAGGGAAAGAGAAAAGCGATTTCCAGATCGAAGATAATGAAGAGGATGGCCACCAGGTAGTAGCGCACATCAAACTTCATGCGCGAGTTCTCGAACGCTTCGAAGCCGCATTCGTAGGGAGAAAGCTTTTCGCTGTCGGGTTTGCGGGGGCCCAGAATAAAACCCAAGCCGATCACGACACCACCCATCACGAAAGCCAAGGCCATAAAAATCAGGATGGGTAAATAGTTTTCGAGCATGGGTATGCTGCCCCCTTACGTCGTCAAATCGTTATGGTTTTAACTGCGAACCATAGGGAAGGCAGGAGTCTATCCTTTGGCACATAACCATGTCAAGTTGCAGAAAAGCCTAATTTTCTAATAAATCATATAGTTATGTTAATTTTTTGAACATAAAAAAACGGCATTGCCTCGAATGGAAGCAATACCGTTCGTGTTGGTGCCGATGGCCGGATTTGAACCGGCACGGCTTACGCCACTACCCCCTCAAGATAGCGTGTCTACCAATTCCACCACATCGGCAAATTTCATCTAATCCGTCCTACTTACTCCTTTGCCTCGGCCGGCGCTTCCGGCGTCGCCGGAGCTGCCTCGGTCGTCTCGGTCGCTGGCGCTTCGGCCGACACGGCCGGCGCATCAGCGTTATCAGGTGCCGCCACGGCCGGCACGTCAGCATTATCGGGTGCCGCCACGGCCGGCACGTCAGCATTATCGGGTGCCGCTACGACCGGCACGTCAGTTTGCGGTGCGAGGGCTTCCTCGCCACCCTCTACCGGTACGGCGGGCACGTCTGAACCAGCAGGCATCGGGGGCAGATCGGTGGTCGGCTGAGTCTCGGCTTCCACCTCCGTCTGCGGCAGGGTATCCAGCACGAAATTACCGTCGTCACTCTGTGAGGCGAAGTAGGCCATTACCATGCTTGTAACGAAAAACAGGGTGGCCAATCCAGCCGTCAACCGCGTCAGAAAAGAGGCCGAGCCCTTGGCGCCGAACACAGTACCGGATGCGCCACTACCGAAAGCGGCGCCCATGTCGGCGCCCTTTCCGTGCTGAATCAGGATCAACCCAATCAAGGCAAGAGCCAGAAAGAGATGAAATACGATGAGAATTGTCTGCATATAGCTGTGCCTGTCTTAGGGGCCTGCTAACAGGCTCCTGTTAATTCGCCTTAGTTGGCCGCGGTGCATATCCCGAGAAAGGCCTCGGCCTTGAGGGAAGCCCCCCCGATCAGACCACCATCGATATCCGGTTTTTCGATCAGCTCCTTGGCATTATCGGGTTTCATCGAGCCGCCGTAGAGAATACGCAGCCCTTCGGCCACCTCGGCGCTCTTCTCGGCAATCCGCCCACGGATGAAGGCATGCACCTCCTGAGCCTGCTCAGGCGTGGCGGTCTTCCCGGTACCTATGGCCCAGACCGGCTCATAGGCAATCACGCCATCGGCCAGCGCCTCGACCCCTTCCAGTGCGATCACCGCATCGAGCTGGCGAGCCACCACTGTTTCAGTGGTACCGGCTTCACGCTCTTGCAAGGTTTCGCCAACGCAGAGAATCGGCACCAGTCCCGCAGCGCGTGCCACGGCATATTTCTTGGCCACCAACTCATCGCTCTCGGCATGGTAGGTACGGCGCTCGGAGTGGCCCACAATCACGTACTTGCAGCCAAAGTCCTGCAACATGGAAGCGGCTACCTCACCGGTAAAGGCTCCAGACAACTCAGCGGAAAGATCCTGGCCACCCCAGGCAATGACACTGCCAGCCAGCAACTTCTCAGTCTCCGGAATGAACACAGAGGGAGGGCAGACCGCCACTTCCGCGTTTTTCACTGCAGCAACACCACCCTTGATACCTTCCAAGAGCGCTCGTACGCCCTCCAAAGAGCCGTTCATCTTCCAGTTACCGGCAACCAGTGGCTTACGCATCTGTTCGCTCCTGAAATCTAAGAAAGCGCGCTAGCTTAACGGCCAACGCGTGTTAAATCAATCACCATTTTCAGCGGTGTGCCTAAATTCTCTGTACGGCGGCAGATTTTTTCGCTCTGTGGTCGCTCAGGCCGGCTGGGCTTCAACGAACTCTCGTACCACTCCGGCAATCCGCTCGGAGAAGTGTTCCACCAACTGCAAATCGTTGCCCTCCACCATGACACGGATCAGGGGTTCGGTTCCGGAGGGGCGCAACAGCACCCGGCCGCCGCCGCCCATTTCAACCTCTGCCTCCCTGACCGCCTTCTTCACCGCATCGGACTCCATGATCTCCAACGGCTTCTTGTCGCCGAGCTTGATGTTGGTCAGTTTCTGAGGGTATTTGCTCATGCCGCTTGCCAACGTTTGCAGACTCTCTCCGGTCGCATGCATCTCAGCAAGTACCTGCAGGGCCGACACAATCCCGTCGCCTGTCGTGGTGCGGTCGAGACAGATGATATGCCCCGACTGTTCGCCGCCGAGAACCCAGCCTTTCTTGAACAGGCGCTCCATGATGTAGCGATCGCCGACCTGGGTACGCTCGAAGACCACCCCTTGTTCGCGCAGGGCAACCTCCAGTCCCAGATTGCTCATCAAGGTACCGACGACCGCGCCCTTCAACTCTCCTATGCGCATGCGCGAGCGGGCGATGATGTAGAGGATCTGATCACCATCCACCTCATTACCCTGACTGTCGACCATGATCAGACGATCTCCATCACCATCCAGGGCGATGCCGAGATCGGCGCCATGCTCCCTGACCGCCGCCTTGAGGTGTTCCGGATAGGTCGAGCCGACACCGTCGTTGATGTTGAACCCGTTGGGCTCATTGCCGATGGCGATCACCTCCGCGCCCATTTCGTCAAAGACATAGGGAGCGATGTTGTAGGTAGCGCCGTTGGCACAGTCGACCACAATCTTCATGCCGCGAAAACGGGTTCGCAATGGAATGGTGCTTTTACAAAATTCGATGTAGCGGCCCTCGGCCGCCATCTTCTCGGCACGCCCCAGTTTGGCGGAATCGACCGTGACCAGCGGCTTGTCCATCTCCGCCTCGATGGCGCTCTCAACCTGATCCGGCAGTTTCAGGCCATCGGCGGAGAAAAACTTGATGCCATTGTCTTGGTAGGGGTTGTGGGAGGCGCTGATAACGATACCCGCCTGGGCATGCAGGGTGCGGGTCAGATAGGCCACGCTGGGCGTCGGCATCGGACCCAGCAGGGTGATGTTGACGCCGGCAGCGGTCAATCCCGCCTCCAGGGCCGATTCGAGCAGATAGCCCGAGATTCGCGTATCCTTACCGATCAGAACTCGGCTCTTCGTCTCGGTCCCGAGCACGCGGCCTGCGGCCCAACCCAATTTCAGAACGAACTCGGGAGTGATCACCCCTTCGCCAAAACGGCCACGCACCCCATCGGTGCCAAAGTATTTGCGACTCAATGAAACGCCCTCTATTTTTAATCTGTGGTTTAGGGCCAGGTAAAACTAGTCCGCCGAGCGGACAGCCGACGCCACTTTCACCGCTTCAACCGTCGGCCCTACATCATGGGCTCTGATGATAGACGCCCCCTGGATAACTGCAACCACCGCAGCGGCCACGCTGCCGTGAACCCGCTGATCGACGGGCACCCTGCCCAGCAGCGTGCCGATCATCGATTTCCTTGAAATTCCCACCAATAGCGGCAATCCAAGAGACTCAAGGCCCTGCAGATGTTTCAGCAGGGAGAGATTATGACTCAGGGTCTTGCCAAATCCGAAACCGGGATCGATCAACAGGCGATCACGCCGGATCCCCCCCGCCTCGCAGACCGCCACCCGCTCGGCGAGAAAGGCGCGCACCTCGGCCACCACATCCTCATAGTGCGGTCCCTGCTGCATGGTGCGGGGCTCCCCCCGCATATGCATCAGGCAGACCGGAACCTTCAACTCTGCCGCCGTCTCGACGGCAGACGGCGCCTGCAGCGCCATGACATCGTTGATAAAACCGGCACCGGCGGCAACCGCTTCACGCATCACGGCTGGCTTGAGGGTATCGACGGAGATGGGGACAGAGATTTCGCCGGCCAACGCCTCGATGACCGGCACCACCCGCTCCAGCTCCTGTTCGACGGAGACGGGCTGAGCACCGGGACGGGTCGATTCACCACCGATATCGACAAGGGCGGCCCCCTCCTCAACCATCCGTTGGGCATGGCGCAGCGCCGCATCCCTGGCGAGAAAGCGGCCTCCGTCCGAAAAGGAGTCCGGTGTCAGATTGAGAATTCCCATGACCTGGGGTTGCCCCAGGTCGAGAGGTTTTCCCCCGCAATCAAGAATCACTAATCAGTGCTGTCCGGCCGGACCACCAATGGTCCCGGAGACATCATCCGAGGCCGGGGCCTCACCTGAGGGTTTGGCGCCATCGTCGCTACCTTCCGGTTCGATCCAATCCTTCGGCGGTCGCGGCACCTTACCGGCCATGATGTCGTCGATTTGATCGGTGTCGATGGTCTCGTACTTGATCAACGCCTCGGCCATCAGGTGCAGCTTTTCCTCATTCTCGGTGAGAATCCGGTTAGAGCGCTCATAGTTGCGATCGATGAAGCTGCGGATCTCCTCATCGATGGTGTGCGCGGTGTCGTCCGAGACATTCTTGTGCTGGGTCACCGAACGACCGAGGAAAACCTCCTCCTCCTCCTCGCTGTACATCAGCGGTCCGAGGCGTTCGGACAGCCCCCACTTGGTCACCATGTTGCGGGCGATCTCGGTGGCGCGCTTGATGTCGTTGGAGGCGCCGGTGGTCACCTTGTCGATGCCGAAAATCAACTCCTCGGCGATGCGGCCGCCGAATAGGCTGGAGATCTGGCTCTCCAGATGTTCCTTGCTGTAGCTGTAGCGGTCGGCCTCCGGCAGGAACATGGTCACGCCCAGGGCGCGGCCACGGGGGATGATGCTGACTTTGTAGACCGGGTCGTGGGACGGTACCAGACGGCCGACGATAGCATGCCCCGCCTCGTGATAGGCGGTGAGTTTTTTCTCCTCCTCGCTCATCACCATGGTGCGGCGCTCGGTACCCATGAGGATCTTGTCCTTGGCCTTCTCCATCTCTTCCATGGTCACCAAGGTCTTGTTGGCACGGGCGGCGAACAGTGCCGCTTCGTTGACCAAGTTGGCCAGATCGGCGCCGGAGAAACCGGGGGTGCCGCGAGCGATGATGCCGGGTTTCACGTCATCGGCGGCGGCCACCTTGCGCAGATGCACCTTAAGGATCTGCTCACGACCGCGCACATCGGGCAGCGGCACCACCACCTGACGGTCGAAACGACCGGGACGCAGCAGAGCGGGATCCAGCACGTCGGGACGGTTGGTGGCGGCGATGACGATAACCCCCTCGTTGCCTTCGAAGCCGTCCATCTCCACCAGCAGCTGATTGAGGGTCTGCTCGCGCTCGTCGTGACCACCGCCCAGGCCGGCGCCGCGATGGCGGCCCACCGCGTCGATCTCGTCGATAAAAATAATACAGGGGGCATGCTTCTTCGCCTGATCGAACATGTCGCGCACCCGGGAGGCGCCGACACCGACGAACATCTCGACGAAGTCGGAACCGGAGATGGTGAAGAAGGGCACCTTGGCCTCGCCGGCGATGGCCTTGGCCAGCAGGGTCTTACCGGTACCCGGTGAACCCACCATCAATACGCCTTTAGGGATCTTGCCGCCCAGCTTCTGGAACTTGGAAGGGTCGCGCAGGAAGTCGACCATTTCAGTCACCTCCTCCTTGGCCTCCTCCACGCCGGCAACGTCGCTAAAGGTAATCTTAACCTGATCCTCACTGAGCATCCTCGCCTTGCTCTTGCCGAAGGACATGGCGCCGCGCCCAGCACCGCCACCCTGCATCTGGCGCATGAAGAAGATCCAGAGGCCGATGAGCACGAAGAGCGGGAACCAGTTGATGAGGATGTTCATCAGCAGGGAGGGCTTCTCCGGCGGTATGGCTGAGATCTCCACGTTATTGTTGAGCAGATCGCTCACCAGCATGTCATCGCCGGGACTGTAAGTGGAGAAATGCTGCCCGGAGACGAGAGTTCCGTCAATGTCATGGCCGTTATCGCCAATGATCACCTCCTTGACCTGTCCCGATTTCACGTCGGCGATGAACTCGGAATAGGGTTTCATCTGCGCCTTGGTCTGAGTGGTGGTGAAGTTGTTGAAGACCGTCATCAGCACGATGGCGATCACCACCCAGAGAATCAGATTTTTTGCCATGTCATTCAAAACGTAAACCTCGCGTATCATTCCGACGAGCGTCGGAAACACATACCTTACCAGTGTAGTCGCTGCCGCGGGTGGTGACGAATCCCCTGTCACAACCTGTTAGCGCAGGATGCTGGCTGTGCAACTACCTGTTTTGTTGGATTAACTGATTAGATTAGTACGGTACTATATCTTAAAGTTCATCGCCACCAGATAGATCTCACGGCTTTTCGCCCGTGACGAACTCGGTTTGCGGCTCACCACGCGGCTAAAAGATTGACGTAAGGATTTGAAGTACTCGTCAAATCCGGCCCCTTGAAAGACCTTGATGACAAATCCGCCACCCGGCTTCAAGCTCTCACGCGCAAAATCCAGCGCAAGTTCACAGAGATACATGGCGCGCGGCTGATCCACGCTGGCCATACCCGTTACATTGGGTGCCATATCGGAAATTACAAGATCGACCGGCTCACCGTCCAGAAGACTCTGCAATTGAACAAGCGGTTGCTCATCACGAAAGTCCCCCTGGATGATGTCAACCCCGGCGATCGGGTCCATCGGCAAGATATCGAGGGCAATCACCCGCCCCTTGTCACCGACCAGGTCGCGGGCAACCTGGCTCCAGCCTCCCGGCGCGGCCCCCAGATCCACCACCTGCATACCCGCTTTGATGACCCTATCTTTTTCCTGTATTTCCAGTAACTTGAAAGCCGCGCGCGAGCGGTAGCCAGCCTTCTGCGCCTGCTTTACGTAGGCATCTTTAAAGTGGCGATCGAGCCATTGGCGGCTGCTTTTGCTGCGTTTCATGTGGTAATTTTGAATGCTGCATTATGCATTGGGGAGAACGCTTTTCGCACGTTTTATACCCCCCCTCGATCCAATCCCTCTACCTCCAGTGAGAAGGCCAGGGTGAAGGGATAAAAAGCCGTGTGCGTAGCGCACCTTTTCAATATCAAGATCGTCAACTCATAATTCTCAAATCTCATTCCATCATACCCGAAAAAGGGCTAAAATCCGCCTCGCTCATTTTATCGGCAGAGATTTATGACACTGACTTCCGCCCAGATCCGCGAATTAAAAAAATTGGCCCACCCCCTCAAACCCGTGGTCATCGTCGGCCAGCAGGGTCTGGGCGAGAACGTTATGGCGGAGATCGACTCGACCCTCGACACCCATGAATTGATCAAGGTGAAGCTGGCCGGCGCCGACAAGAGCGATCGGCAAACGATGAGTGGAACCATTGAGGAACGCCTGCGCGCCTCACTGGTGCAGATCATCGGACGGGTGGCGGTTTTCTACCGAGCCAATCCGAAGAAGAAGAAAAACCGGATTGTGGTCTAATTTTGAATTAGCGCTATGCGCTTCGCGCACAACCCCAATTCATAATTCAATAATCGAAATCACTCGCTATTCGTAGCGTACGTCCAGTATCTCGAACTCCCTGGCTCCACCCGGCGTCTGCAGAAATACATCATCCCCCTCCTGCTTGCCGATCAGGGCGCGGGCGATCGGGGAGCTGACGGAGATCAGGTTGTGTTTGAGATCGGCCTCGTCGTCACCGACGATCTGGTAGGTGAATTCCGCATCGTTGTCGAGCTCCAGCACCACCACGGTGGCGCCGAAGACCACTTTGCCGCCGGCGTCCAGCTTGGTCACGTCGATGACCTGGGCGTGGGAGAGCTTACCCTCGATATCCTTGATGCGGCCTTCGATGAAGCTCTGCTGTTCGCGGGCCGCATGGTATTCGGCGTTCTCTTTCAGATCCCCATGCTCACGCGCCTCGGCGATTGCCTTGATGATCTTCGGGCGCTCCACGCTCTTCAGCTGCTTGAGTTCCTCGCGCAGCTTGGCGGCGCCTTTGGCGGTCAAAGGTACCTTGTTCATCGACGTTTCCTCTCGGGCTTGTTAACACTTAAGCAAGTGGTTCTGCCGGGACTCTTTTTTCGCCCGGCAAAGCAGAATGAGCGGACTGTAGTCACTCTACGTGAGCAAATGATAACGCCGCTGGACGGAAATTGTGTGTAGTGTCCCAGCAGGCGTGGCGCTAAGCCGCCATCCGCGTTGTTGCATCCATTTGGAATCACCAAACTTCTCTCCTCGCGCCTTGATTGGCGACTTTTTCAGGGGCAACAGAGCCTATTGGTTGTGTGTTAACAGGCCCTAATATCAATCGTGCAGATCCTGCAGGCGATTCACACTCAGTTTATCCAGCTGCTTGAGGGCCAGGCAGGTGGCCTCGGCGCCGGAGATGGTGGTGGTGTAGCTCACCTTGTGCTGCAAGGCGGTACGACGGATTTCGGCGGAGTCGGCAATCGCCTTGGCCCCCTCCGTGGTGTTGATAATGAAGTTGACCTCGTTGTTCTTGATCGAATCAACGATATGGGGGCGCCCCTCCATCACCTTGTTGACCCGCTCGCACGCCAATCCTGCATCGTTCATCGCCTTGCAGGTGCCACCGGTGGCGCTGAGGGTGAAGCCGAGGCCGATCAGATCCTGGGCCACCTGTACCGCCCTCGCCTTATCGGCGTTGCGCACGCTGAACAAGGCGCGTCCGCCTTGGGGCAAATGGTAACCGGCGCCTATGATCGACTTGTTGTAGGCCTCGCCGAAGGTGCGGCCCACGCCCATCACCTCGCCGGTCGACTTCATCTCCGGCCCGAGCACCGTATCGACGCCCGGGAATTTGACGAAGGGGAAGACCGCCTCCTTGACGAAATAGTTATCAGGAATCACCTCTTTTGTCACGGCCTGCTCCTTCAGGCTGGTGCCGGCCATGCAGCGGGCCGCCACCTTGGCCAGCTGCACACCGGTGGCCTTGGAGACGAAGGGCACGGTGCGGGAGGCGCGCGGATTGACCTCCAACAGATAGATTTGGTTATCCTTGATGGCGAACTGGGTGTTCATCAGCCCCACCACCTTCAGCTCCAGAGCCAGCTTGCGGATCTGCTCGCGCATGCGATCCTGAAGCGCCGCCGACAGGGTGTAGGGGGGCAGCGAACAGGCGGAGTCGCCGGAATGGACGCCAGCCTGCTCGATATGTTCCATGATACCGCCGATAAGTACATCCTCACCGTCGCAGATGGCGTCTACATCCACCTCTATGGCATCGTCGAGGAAGCGGTCGAGCAGCACCGGTGAGTCATTGGAAACACTCACCGCCTCACGCATGTAGCGGCGCAGGTCGGACTCGTTGTAGACGATCTCCATGGCGCGGCCGCCGAGCACGTAGGAGGGACGCACCACCAGCGGGTAGCCGATCTCTTCGGCCAGCACCACTGCCTGCTCCTCTTCGGTGGCGGTGCGATTGGGCGGTTGCTTGAGTCCCAGCTTCTCCACCAGTTTTTGAAAGCGTTCCCGGTCCTCCGCCAGATCGATGGAATCGGGGCTGGTGCCAATGATGGGGGCGCCGGCCGCCTCCAGGTCATTGGCCAGCTTCAACGGCGTCTGGCCACCGTACTGGACGATGACGCCGTAAGGCTGCTCCTTGTGGATGATCTCCAGTACATCCTCCAGGGTCAGGGGCTCGAAGTAGAGCCGATCGGAGGTGTCGTAGTCGGTAGAGACCGTCTCCGGGTTACAGTTGACCATGATGGTCTCGTAGCCATCCTCACGCATGGCGAAGGCGGCGTGCACGCAACAGTAGTCGAACTCGATACCCTGGCCGATGCGGTTGGGGCCGCCCCCCAGAACCATGATTTTTTTCTTGCCGGTGGGCTGCGCCTCGCACTCCTCGTCATAGCTGGAGTACATGTAGGCGGTGCTGGTAGCAAACTCAGCGGCGCAGGTGTCGACCCGCTTGTAGACAGGGCGAATACCGGCATCGTGGCGCATACGACGGATCTCTCCTTCCTTACTCTCCACCAGGGAGGCGATGCGACGGTCGGAGAAACCCTTGCGTTTGAGAAAGCGCAGGCGCTCCGGAGTAAGGCCCTCCAGCCCCTGACCGGCCATCTCCCGCTCCAGGTTGACCAACTCCTCGATCTGTACCAGGAACCAGGGATCGATGGCACAGATCTCATGCACCTCGTCCAGGGTCATACCGAAGCGGAAACACTCGGCCACATACCAGAGGCGCTCCGGTCCGGGCAGCCGGATCTCCCGTACCAGAGTATCGCGCACATCGGCTTCGTTCAGGTCGACGATCTCATTGAGACCGTCCTTACCGGTCTCCAGCCCGCGCAGGGCCTTCTGCAGCGATTCCTGGAATGTGCGGCCGATGGCCATCACCTCACCCACAGACTTCATCTGGGTGGTCAGGCGGTCGTCGGCCTGGGGAAACTTCTCGAAGGCGAATCGGGGCACCTTGGTGACCACATAGTCGATACTGGGCTCGAATGAGGCCGGAGTGGCGCCGCCGGTGATCTCGTTCTGCAGCTCATCGAGGGTGTAGCCCACCGCCAGCTTGGCCGCCACTTTGGCGATGGGGAAGCCGGTGGCCTTGGAGGCCAGTGCCGAGGATCGGGAGACACGGGGATTCATCTCAATGATGATCATGCGCCCGTTCTCGGGATTGATGGCAAACTGCACGTTGGAGCCGCCGGTCTCTACACCGATCTCGCGCAACACCGCCAACGAGGCGTTGCGCATGATCTGGTACTCCTTGTCGGTCAGGGTCTGGGCCGGCGCCACGGTGATGGAGTCGCCGGTATGCACCCCCATGGGGTCGAAGTTTTCGATGGAACAGATGATGATGCAGTTGTCGTTTCGATCGCGCACCACCTCCATCTCATACTCTTTCCAGCCCAGGATCGACTCCTCGATCAACAGTTCGTTGGTAGGCGAGAGGTCGAGGCCTCGCTCGCATATTTCGGTAAACTCCTCCGGGTTGTAGGCGATTCCGCCTCCGCTGCCGCCCATGGTGAAGGAGGGGCGGATGATGGTCGGATAGCCTATCTGAACCTGTACCTGCAGTGCCTCTTCCATACTGTGGGCGATGGCCGAACGGGGCATGTCGAGGCCGATCTTGCGCATCGCCTGACGGAACAGGTCCCGGTCTTCGGCCTTGTCGATGGCCTCGCGGGTGGCGCCGATCATCTCAACACCGTACTTTGCCAGCACCCCTTCGCGTACCAGATCGAGGGCCGTGTTAAGTGCGGTCTGACCCCCCATGGTGGGCAGCAGGGCATCGGGGCGCTCCTTCTCGATAATCCGTTCCAGGGTCTGCCAGGTGATCGGCTCGATGTAGATCGCATCCGCCATGTCCGGGTCGGTCATGATAGTGGCCGGATTGGAGTTGACCAGAATAACCCGGAACCCCTCCTCCCGCAGCGCCTTACACGCCTGCGCGCCGGAGTAGTCGAACTCGCACGCCTGCCCGATGACGATCGGACCGGCGCCTATGATCATGATGCTTTGTATGTCTGTACGTTTAGGCATTTAACAACCGTTGAAAATACAAAACCGCAAAGGGACGCTAATCACCGCGGCGGTGATTAGCGTCTATTCGCGGTTTGAATCTTTTCCTTTCATCAAATCGATAAAGTGATCGAAAACCGGCGCCACATCGTGGGGGCCGGGGCTGGCTTCCGGGTGGCCCTGAAAACTGAAGGCCGGCTTGTCGGTGCGGTGGATACCCTGCAGGGTGCCGTCGAAGAGCGAGCGGTGGGTGGCTCTGAGCTTCTCGGGCAGCGTCTCTTCGTCGACCGCGAAACCGTGGTTCTGGCTGCTGATCATCACCGTGCCCCGCCCCAGATCCTGCACTGGGTGGTTGGCACCGTGATGGCCGAATTTCATCTTCACCGTCCGCGCGCCGGAGGCCAGCGCCAACAGCTGATGACCGAGGCAAATGCCGAATACGGGCAGACCGCTATCGACAATCCTGGTAATCGAATCGATGGCGTAGTCGCAGGGCTCGGGATCGCCCGGTCCGTTGGAGAGGAAGACCCCGTCGGGTTGCAGCGCCAGCACCTCGTCGGCCGGCATCTGCGCCGGCACTACGGTCACCCGGCAGCCCCGGTCGACCAACATGCGCAGGATATTGCGCTTGATGCCATAGTCGTAAGCCACCACATGACGGGGTAGCTTCTGCTCGACCGGATAGGATGCCTCGGGCAGACCCTCTTCCAGCGACCAGGTGCCCTGGGCCCATTCATAAGGGGTCCGGGTGGTGACCTCTTTGGCCAGGTCCATTCCCTTGAGTCCCGGGAAACCCTTGGCCAGTTCCAGCGCCTTGGCCTCATCGATCTCGTCGCCCGCCATAATGCAGCCGCTCTGGGCGCCCTTCTCCCGCAGGATACGCGTCAGGCGGCGGGTGTCTATATCGGCGATGGCGACGACGTTATGACGTTGCAGATAGGTCTCGAGGGACTCTTGCGATCGCCAGTTGCTGGTGATGAGCGGCAGATCCTTGATCACCAAACCGGCAGCCTGAATCCGTTCCGACTCCTCGTCCTCAGTGTTGATGCCGGTATTGCCAATATGGGGATAGGTAAGGGTGACGATCTGCCGACAGTAGGAGGGGTCGGTCAAAATCTCCTGATAACCGGTCATTGCGGTGTTGAAGACCACCTCACCGATGGTACTTCCCGTCGCACCGATGGCCTCCCCCCTGAACTGGCTGCCATCTTCCAGGACCAGAACTGCTGGTTTTCTCAAGAATCTCTCCGATTGCGGGCGTGCAAAAAAGGGCAGGCCACAAGTAGCCTGCCCCTCGGGATGTTCATTACTCGTTGGCGCCGAATGGCGAGCCGCCCCATACCCCCATCGACAACAGGATATTTTACTGATGTAGGACGGAACTGTCCATCCACTCAGTCCCCGACGTTCTCAGGCGTATCGGTCTGTCTGGTCTGCGTCTATACCAGCTGCTGCCGGGTCCACCGCAGAATACCGCCGGCATCCATGGCGCCTGCCTGGCGGGCGATCTCACGGCCGTTGCGCATCACCATCAGGGTGGGGATGCTGCGGATGCCGAAACGGGCTCCCAGCTGCTGCTGTTCCTCGGTATTGATCTTGACCAGGCGCACTGTCGGCTCCAACTGGGCGGCCGCCTGCTCGAAGGCGGGGGCCATCATGCGACACGGGGCGCACCAGGGTGCCCAAAAATCGATCAACAGCGGGATGTCACTCTTCTGCGCATGTTGCGCAAACCGCCGTTCGTCCAGGGCCAGTGGACGAGCGGAAAAAAGCGCTTGATGGCATTTTCCGCACTTGGCCCCATCCCCGAGGCGGGCTTGCGGCACCCGGTTAATACCGTCACAGTGCGGACAAACAATATGGACTGCTTCGCTCATGCTAATCATCCGTCAAATTCAATACACTTCAGATGGGGAAGCATCAGAACGATTTCAAGGCTGTCCTAGTGTGGTGTTGCGGCTGTTGCCAAGGCAATCACCCTTGCCGACGAGTCACGCCTTGATCAAGGGCAGACTTGAAATCCTGAACACGACATATTCGGTCGCCGGGTTAATTGTATAATGACGAGCTTTTCAGAATCCCGAAAAGGAGCCTCAGTTATGGCCGACTCATCCTTCATCTACGATGTCACAGTGGAGAACTTCCAGCAGGTGGTGCTGCAGACCTCCATGAGCCGACCGGTGCTGGTCGACTTCTGGGCCGAGTGGTGCAATCCCTGCAAGGCGTTGATGCCGACCCTGGCCAAGCTGGCCGACGAGTATCAGGGCAAATTCATCCTGGCCAAGGTCAACACCGAGGAGCAGCAGCAGCTGGCCGCCCATTTCGGCATCCGCAGCATCCCCTGCGTGAAACTCTTTTTAAAGGGTGAGATGGCGGATGAGTTCATGGGCGCCCTGCCGGAGGCCGAGGTACGCAGCTTTATCGATAAATATATTCCGCGGCAGTCGGACGCCATCCTGGCCGAAGCGGAGCAGCGCTTGCTTCAGGGAGACGCGGACGGCGCCGGCGCCCTGATCCAGCAGGCGGCGCAGATGGACCCGGCCAGCCCCCGGGTCATGCTGAGCAACGCCCGTTACCTGGCCACCGTCGGCCGCCTGGAGGAGGCGGAACAACAGATCAACGCCCTGCCGGACGAGGAGAAGAACAATCCAGAAGTCGCCGCCATGCTGGCGCGTATGCAGTTTGACCGCTCGTCGGCAGGCACACCGCCCCTTGAAGCGCTCGAGCAACGTCTGCAGGCCAATCCGGCCGACAGCGAGGCCCTGCACCAGCTAGCCTCCCATAAGATCATGCAGAACGATTTGGAAGGTGCCCTGGAACTGCTGTTGACCCTGATGCAGAAAGACCGGGACTATGGCGACGATGTGGCGCGTAAGGACATGCTGAGGATTTTCGATATGCTGGGCGGCCAGGGTGACCTGGTAAAGCGCTATCGCAACCGGATGTTCAACATCCTGCACTGATTCCTCCCGTTGCCCACCGAAAAAAAACCCTCCGCATGGGGCGGAGGGTATAAAAAATGGAGGAATTAGCTTTACAACGATGGCTTGCTTCATGACCCTAAGCTTGCCAAACACTGACTTGGCTTCGACATCTTCTGTCGAAACGCCAGGGATCATTCGCCAACGGGCTTTATGTTAAGGGGTGGAAATAGGGACGTCTGTGAAATATTCACACCTGGAGTGTGACCGGATCGATTGCCTGGCGTTGTTGCCGTGAGTGAATCCTATTCACTAATAACGCTTGGGCAACGCCTTGTGGATGATGGTCTGTTTCTGACCGGTAGTCAAATAACCGCCTTTGACCAAATCCTTGAAAATGCGACATACCATCTCACGGGATGCGCCGATACGGTTGGCCAGCTCCTGCTGGGTGAAGGGCTCTTCGATCACCCATTCGTCGCCACGTTTAACCGCCATACTCAGTAGCGCCTTGCTCAGCCGCCCGTAGACATCAGACAAGGCTAGGCTCTTGACCTCCTCGGTCAGGGCCCTGATACGATGCACCAGATCCTTCAACAAATGGATGGCGATATCGGGATTTTCCTTCATGATCTGGTGAAAGGCCTGCTTGGTGATCGCGGCCAGGGTGCTCTTTTCCACCGTCATGATCGAAGCCGAACGGGTCGAGTCGTCGATGAGCGAGAGTTCGCCGAAGTATTCACCCGCCTCCTGATAGTTGATGATGGCCTCTTTGCCGTTTTCATCATTGAGAAAGACCTTCACCTTGCCGCTGAGTATCAGGTAGAGCGAGTCGCTGCTGTCCCCTTCGGAAAGAACGATGGTGTTTTTCGGAAAACTCCGTTTAACCACGCGCTGTTCAATCAGCGCGCGATCGGCGGGAGCCATACCAGCGAATATGGATATGTTCTCAATCATATATTGATTATATACACTCGCTGAAATGTGTCCCATTATATTGACCGCCGACATGCGGCAGTCGGTCACCCGCAGCGGGAACGCCAAGGGATCTGCGCCGAAACGAGAGGATGATAAGGAACATACAGTTGCGTCTGACCTCCCTGTGGCTCGGTCTGATGATCGGTCTCCTGGGCGCCCTGCTCGGTCTACTCCCCCTCACCGCGGATTGGGAGGAAGGAGTCGGCCTGGGGCTCCTGTTTAAGCTGCGCGGTCAATTGCCGGCACCGAAAGATGTGGTGATCGTCTCCATCAATGGCGAGACCGCGGCCCAGCTCGGACTCGGCGAGGAGATCCCCCAATGGCCCCGCACCCTGCACGCCGAGTTGATCGACCTTCTGCGCCAGGCAGGGGTTGCCGTCATTGCGATCGATATATTTTTCAAAAAACCCCGTAACCCGAAAAAGGATGCGCTCCTGGCGGCGTCCATCGCACGCGCCGGCAATGTCCTGTTGGTGGGCTATTTGAATCAAGAACGTATCATATCGGGCAGGCAGATCCTACATGTCGAGCGCCTTATACCCCCCATTAAATCCCTCTCCGATGCGGCCGCCGGCGTCGCCCCCTTCGTACTGCCCAAGATACCGGTGAGGGTCAGCCGCTTTTGGAGCTTCAACAATGAAAACACCCTCCCTTCACTGCCGGTGATGGCGCTGTACCAGTTGGCCGATCCGGATGGCAGTCGAATGGAAACATTGCTGCGGGTAATATCCGGGAACGGCCCTCATGCCAATAAACAGAAAGACCGTATTTCCCTGATACAAGCATTGCGCGGCAATCGGGCATTGCGCGAAAAACTGTCAGCGGCCCTGCCATACATCGATCACACACCCGCTGAAAGAAAGCGACTGCAGGCACTGTTGGCGTTGTGCGGCGGCGAGGCCTATCCCTATCTCAATTTCTACGGTCCGCCCTCGACCCTGACAAACATTCCCTACCAGAGACTGCTCAAGGGCGATAGCGATCTGCTGAACAGTCTCAGGGGCAAAGCGGTCTTCATCGGCTATGCCGGAGATTACCAGCCCAGACAGCGGGACGGTTTTTATACCATCTTCACGCAGAAGAGCGGGCTCGACCTCAGTGGCGTGGAGATTGCGGCTACTGCTTTCGCCAATCTGCTGCACAACGAAACGATTACCCCGCTTGGCCCATCAGGCCTCGCAATCCTGCTCCTGGCCTACGGCCTGGCGGTTACCCTACTGCTGCGTTTCCTGCCCGGCAGCGGCGGTGTCGCCGCCACCCTGTTGTTGGCCGTGGCCTACCTGGGCCTGACCTATGGGCTGTTCACATATCATCAGATCTGGCTGCCCTGGTTCATCCCCCTGGGGTTGCAGACTCCATTGGCCATGATTCTGGTGCTGACCTGGCACTATCGCCAGATGCGCCACAGCCGGGAACAGCTGCGGGAGCTCTTCGGCTACTACCTGCCCGGTGAGGTAATCGACCGGCTAGCCGAAGACAAAGAGCAAGCCATGGAGCACAGTGACAAGGCCTTCGGCGTCTGTCTGGCTACCGATGCGCGACGTTACACCAGCCTGGCGGAGCGCATGGACCCCGAAGCCCTACAGGCCTTTCTCAATCGCTACTACGAGATCCTCTTCGCCCCGGTGCGCTCCCGGGGGGGGGTGGTCTCCGATGTGATCGGCGACGCCATGCTGGCGATCTGGCCCGCCGCCCGCCCCGATCCCGCGCTCAGGCAGAAAGCCTGCGAAGCGGCGCTCGAGATTACCCGCGCCCTGCAATCATCAGATCTCGATCCCCCCCTGCCCACGGGTATCGGACTGCACGCCGGGGAGCTGGTGATGAGCCATGTCGGTGCCATCGACCACTTCGAATACCGGGCGGTGGGCGATATGGTCAACACCGCCAGTCGCATCGAGGCGCTGAACAAGATGCTGTGCACCCGCATCCTCGCTTCGGAGGATATGCTGCGCGGTGTGCGGGGCATACTCACCCGCGAACTCGGCGCCTTTCGGATAACCGGCCGGACTCAGACCATCAACCTGCACGAAATCGCCGCGCTCGAGGGCGAAGCCACACCCGAGTTGCGGGAGCTGCACCGGGCGTTTGCCGAGGCGCTTGCCGAATGGGAAGAGGGAAACCGAGAACAGGCACTCAGCCACTTCGAAGCACTGCGTCAGCGCTATCCCGACGACGGACCCACCGCCTACTACATCCAGCAGTATCACGAACGCCGCGGCAACCGCATCAACCCGCTCAGTTAGATTCAGCAGCGCAGCCGCTGCAAAAAGAACCCACACACCAACCAAAAGACTTGTCTTCTCAAAGACTTTTGTGATACTCCTAAGTAAAAGGGTAGGAAATAACGCCGGGAGGCGTTATTAAACAGGGAGAGGGGTCGGCCAGCGCCTTTACCCCCCATTGATTAGGATGACCATCAAATGACGTTTGCATTACAGTTCGGCAAGTTCGCCGCTAGATTTGCCATTGTTTGGTTTTGTTACGGATTAACGCAGACACTCTCAGCAAGTGAGTGTGAAAAACATGCCGCCAAGGCACTCTCGATCCAGGGCCAGGTGGAGATGCGCTCGGACGGCGAATCGGCCTGGATCCCCGTGCATCAGAACATGGACCTCTGCCCGGGCGACAGGCTAAGGGTTGGCGAAAAAAGCCGGGCCGGGCTAATGCTCAGCAATGACACCCTGTTGCGCCTGGCCGAGCATAGCAACATCCGCATCAGCGCACCGGCGCAGGAGGGCAGCGCCTGGCTCGAACTGATGAGAGGTATTGCTCACTTCATCAGCCGTGTCAGACACACCTTCCAGGTCGACACCCCCTATGTCAACGCCTCCGTTGAAGGTACCGAATTCACTGTCCAGACCAGCGAGGACGGCAGCGACGTGACCGTTCTGGAGGGACGCGTGCTTGCCGCCAACCCCCAGGGGGAGATCCTAGTCAACGGTGGCGAACGCGCCCGGGTCCTGCCCGGCAAGGCGCCCGAGGCCGAAGCCGTGGTCGATCCGCTGGATGCGGTGCAGTGGGCGCTCTACTATCCGCCGGTGATCGAGGCGCTGCCCGAGCGCCCCTCGGCGGAACTCCGCCGATCTTACGAGGCCTATGTCCGCGGCGATATCGAGGGCGCTTTTGCCGCACTGGCCCAGAGCGGTGACGTGGAGCAGGAGGCGGCACTACTGGTCTACCGTGCCTCACTCCATCTTCAAGTCGGCGCCACAGAGGCGGCGAGGCGCGATCTCGCCGCGGCCCTGCGTCTGCAGCCGGAACATCCCAATGGCCTCGCCTTGATGTCCATCATCTCCACTGTGCGCAACGAGCGCCAGCAAGCCATCGAGCTGGCGCAGAGGGCGGTTGCCGCAGATCCCCAGGCCGGTTCCCCCCTACTCGCGCTCTCCTATGCCAGACAGGCCCTATTTCAGCTGCCCGAGGCCCTGGAAGCGGCTAAAAAAGCTACTCAGGTCGCACCGGAAAGCCACCTGGCCTGGTCCCGGTTAGCCCAGCTGCAACTGATGTTCCGCAGGCTGGACCAGGCATTGGAAGCGGCCGGACGGGCGGTGGAGATCGCACCCGACCAGCCTCAGGCCCTCACCACCCAGGGTTTCGCCCAACTCATTCGGTTCGACCTGGACGGCGCCAGACAGCGCTTCGAACAGGCCGCCGCCCTCGACCAGGCCGATCCCCTACCGCGACTCGGCCTCGGCCTGGTGGAGATACGCCAAGGCGACCTGCAAACCGGACGCCGGCAGCTTGAGACGGCCGCCAGCATGGATCCGGGCTATGCCCTGATCCGCAGCTACCTGGGCAAGGCCTACTACGAGGAGAAGCGCAACGAGCATGCCGCCACCCAGTTCGCACTGGCCAAGCAGTTCGATGAACGCGATCCGACAGCCTGGTTCTACGACGCCATCCTCAAACAATCTGAAAATCGCCCGATAGAGGCGTTGCGCGAGCTGCAAACCTCTATCGATCTGAACGACAACCGGGCGGTCTACCGCTCGCGTCTTCTGCTCGATCAGGATGAGGCCGCGCGTAACGCCAGCCAGGCGCGAATCTACCAGGACCTGGGTTTCGAACAACTGGCCAGGGCCGAGGCCTACAAATCCCTGCAAACCGACGCAGCCTCCCACTCCGCCCACCGCCT
>JASFJY010000002.1:0-30314 GCA_050119415.1 Chromatiales bacterium
TGATTTCACCTATACAGATCCGGTGGATGGCAGCGTTTCGGCGCACCAGGGTATACGCATCAGTTTCAATGACGGTTCCCGCATCGTTTATCGCCTTTCTGGCACTGGAACCCAGGGTGCGACCCTGCGCGTCTACCTCGAAGCCTTTGAGCCCGACATCTCCAAACAGCAGCTGAAGACAGCGGATGTGATGGGGGCTTTGGTCACGATTTCGGCCAGCTTGGCAGAAATCGAGCAGCGAACCGGTCGTCAGGCACCGAGCGTTATTACCTGAGATTTTTTACTGGCCTTGAAGTGTGAAAGCACCTAGAATCCTGTCACAAAATCTCAACAGTAACTAATTATTATTTCTGCTTATAACTGCTAAATTGAAGAGCTATCGTAACAGGAGTGTTAAGTGAGCAAGACAGAGGCAAAAGTCAGCAAGAAGAAGGTGTCAACGAAGAAGGTGTCAAAGAAGACGGTCACCAGCAAAGCGACCGCCAAGAAGAAGGTGAGCACGAAGAAGACGGCATCCGCAAAAAAAAGCAGCTCGCTGATCAGCCCCCGTGAACGTTACGAAATGATCGCGACCATGGCCTACTACCGTGCGGAGCAGCGTAATTTCGAACCCGGACACGATGTCGAAGATTGGTTCGAGTGCGAGCGCATCATCGACGAGATGTTGTCTAAATAGTCACCTGTAATGCTCTGACTGCTGGCAAGACCAGCCGGATCATCAACGCTTCAGCTTCCGCCCGGATTGGGCGGAGTGGAAGCGTTCGTGCGCCCAGACGATCAGCCCCGCGCCCACAATCAGCGCCGCACCGATAAAGAAACTGCTGCCGAGGCGATCGTTGAAAACCACTACGCTGTAGAGGGCGGCCGCCACTAACTGCGCATTCAAGAACGGCGATAGCACGGGCGCTTGGGCAAGATGGAAAGCCTTGACCAGTAAAAAATGTCCGCTGGCTCCCATGACACCCATAAGCACCAGGAAGCCCCACTGGCTCAAGGAGGGCGCTTGCCACCAGAACGGCATCAGACAGGAGAGCCCTAACGCCCCGAGGGCCGTGGTATGAAACAGGGTTGTCTGTTCACTGTCCCTGCCTTTCAAGGCCCGGGTCAGTACAAAATAGAAAGCGAGGCATAGGGCCCCGAACAGGGCCAGCAACATGGCCGGATCGAGCTGCCGAAAACCGGGCCGGACCACGAACAGCACACCGATGAAACCGATACCGACCGCCAACCACTCCGGCGCCCCCACCCTTTCGTGCAATATCGCACCGGCCAACAGTGTGACCAGTACCGGGGCGAAAAAGAGGATGGCCGTGGCGTCGGCCAAGGAGACGGTGCGTATGGCAAAGTACAAACAGAGCGTCACCCCCAGCAGGCAGGCCGCGCGCAACAGCTGAAGAGCCGGTTGTTTTGGCCGGATAAATGCCGGCCCCGACTGCAGGGTGAAAACCAGTCCGACGATCAGGGTGTGGAAGAAATAGCGCGCCCACACCACCTGCTGGGTCGGCAGGGTCTGCATCAACCACTTGGCCAGACTGTCCATGGCGGCCAGCACGAAGCCGGCGACAATGGTCGCAAGAATACCTACAACGATTGCCGGATCGTACAGGCGGGAGGGTCTCTTCATGGGTTGCTTGCCACTCGATCAGCGATACCGGGCAGACATGGTCTCAGGAGATGGCAACGCGATTCAAGCACGCGGAATGGGGCTGTTATAGCAGATTGAGGATCCATCCCCGCAGGCCTGTGGCCGCGGGGATAGTCCCTGTAACGCTCAGGAAAGATTATCAGAAGCGGTAGGTGGTATTGACGTAGAAATAACGACCCGGTTCGTTGAGCAGCATCACCTCACCGGTCGCGCCACTGCTGATCAGGAACAGATCGTTGTAGGTGTTGCTCACCGCATAGGTCTTGTCGAGCAGGTTGTCGATGCCGGCGGTGACCTCGAACTGACGGGTCAGGTGGTGCGTGAGTTTGAAGTTGACCACACCGTAACCACTGATTTCCTGTTCACCGTTGTCGCTGTCGAAGCTATCCCAACGGTCGGCGGCAACCACTTCAAGCCTTGCTGAATCATCCTGACCGTATTCATAGATCAGTGCCAGATTAGCTTTCAGTGGCGGGATCTCCGCCAGGTCACGATCGGTCTGTCCGCTCAGCGCCTCGTCCTTCCTGCCGCGCTGGTAGGCCAGGCCGAAATCCAGGTAGAGTTCGTCGCCAAAAAAGTAAGAACCGCTGATATCGAGTCCATAGATGGTGGCATCGATGTTCTCAAACCTATTGGTGGTTTTAGACGCGTTATAGTAGATGTAATCTTTCAGCCAACTGTGGAACAGCTTGGTCTTCAGTGTAAGGTTTTCGAAATTATTCTCTATACCGAAATCTATTTCATCATTAACCGTCTGATCCAGGGTCGGGGTGCCAATCTGTGGCCAGCTAAGTATGCCGCCGTTGACCATGACGCCACGGAAGTAGAGTTCACGGGCATCCGGTACGCGGTGGGAGCGCCCGATGCCGCCGAACAGCTTGCTGCCTTCGTTGACCTGATAGGTGGTTAAGACGAAGCCGCTGAAGGCGCTGTAGTCATTACCGGGCTGATTGGACGCGTTGTCACCGGCTTCGATAGTGGTATCGTCGTAACGGGCGCCAACCTTCACCTCGAGTGCATCGTAGTCTTTCTCCACTTCAACAAACAGTGCCCGGTTATCCGTATCCACATCATCGATATTAACGAGATTATTAAGTAGGGCCTGGGTGCCAATCCCCTCATAGTGGCCATTCCAGTTTCTTCGGCTCATGTCAATGCCGTAGGTCATTAGCACAGAATCGTTCACATCGAAGGCGTTCTTGATTTTTAAACCCTGGGTATGGGTCTCCAGATAACTGATCTTCTCATTGACGGAATCGGTCCCCGAACCTGTTCGGTAGAGCGTGGACATGGGGTGCTCAACCTGGGAGTCGTACAACTGAACGGTTAAATCCTTTGAATAGGCCCCCAGCTGTTTGATGCTGTACTCCATGTTAAAGATATCGGAATCGTCATAGATGGCATCCATCGGTGTTGAGGGATAGAGAATGTCGTCGCTGCGATTCGCCGTATAGCTCAGCATCAGTTCCTGGTTGTCGGTGGGGGTGATATAGAGCTTGCTCATCATGGAGGCTTTATCGTAAGCGTCGAGATCCTGGTACTCCGACTTGTAACGATTGCCGGCCGGTGCACTAACCGCCTCCTGCTGCTCGGAAAAGCTGTTGCCGTCCGCGTCTTCGTACTGTTCGCTGGACTCTTGGGAGAGACTTATCAGCGCCCTCACCCGATCACTGCCGCCGCTAACCGTCAGACTCCCTTTACGGTAACCCCAGCGACCGAAGTTGAGGTTGACCTCACCGCCAAACTCTTTCGACGGCCGCTTCGAAGTGATCTCGACCGAACCGCTGAGGGTGCCGAAATTCTCTACGTCATAGGGACCTTCGATGATTTCAACGCCTTCGATATTGTTGGTCAGGACATGGGACGTGGGTGGATCCATGCGATTGGGACAGGCGCCGTAGATCTTGGCGCCATCGATCAGGATATTGATATTGTCCTTCTTCTGGCCACGCAGAATGATGTCATTGGCGATGCCGCTGCGGCGTACCTGTGAGATACCCGGCACCTTCTTGGTCAGTGCCTCGGCCAGATCGGCGGACTTGACCTCTTCACCACTGACATCGCTCAGCTTGGTGCTCTCCACGCTGATCGTTGGCAAGTCGGTCTCTTGCTCAACTGCATTTACAGAATTTGCTAGGGAGAGTTGCCCGGCCAATAGAGTACCTATCGCCAGGGAGAGGGACGTTTTCTTCATACTACTTCCTCAGGTTAAAGATTCCGAGAAAGTAGCAAATAGCGAGCCAATGCTTATGTTACTGTTTTATAGTTATTTTTTATAACCCCCCTAGTGTCAGACGGCCGCAATTAGGTAATATGCCGCAGGCCAGTGCGGCATTTGCCACAGCCATCGCCCCCGATATGAGTCACCCCGACGATCATTTGAAGCATGATTGCGCAAATACCTTCTTCTGTTTCAGCTTCGATGGCCGCAGCCGCATAACGTAGGTTCAGGGCTTGGGTTTCTTCGCCTGCATACACTGCTGCATCTGCTCCATACCGCTGCTCTGATTGAAGCACTCTTGCATGGCGCTGCCGACAAGAATCGAGCGCTCCAGAAACAACAGCGCGCTTCTCTTGGTCTCCTCATCCCATTCGATATCCTTTGGCTCCGTCATCGGCGACTCCTGGCCTTCCGGCACACCCGAGGGCGTCCGCGCCTGCATCTTCTCCTGCAGTTGCCCCATAATCTCGCCACAGGCCTGTAAATCCTCCTGGTTTTCCGCTGCTTGCAGACAACGGCGGGCTTCACGCATCAGCGGCAGACTCTCTTCAATCGCCGGCAGCATCATTTTCTTGCTCTGATCGAAGAACTGCTGGTGATCCATTTGTGCCCCCGGTCCGGACTGCTGAGCCAACGCCAAGGCCGGCAGTAACAGCAACAATGACAGTATTTTCATGGTTATTTCTCCAAAGGTATGTTCTGAAGTGCCCACTAGCACCCCCCCTGTCGCCCTACCTCATCGCAAGCTGCAATCTGCCGCATATCCCGCTAGAATCAGCCGGCAAGTAGTGTGGTCTCTCAAATTGTTTGATGGTTTCAGAATAGCTCCCACACCCAAGATCAACCAACTTTCGGAGAAATTCGTGTCAGAAAAGCACGTCGAAGTCGCCATCCTCGGTTCCGGTACCGCGGGACTCAATGCCACCAGCCAGGTAGGCCCAACCGGTAAAAGCTTTGTACTGATTAACGGCGGCGAACCCGGTACCACCTGTGCCCGCGTCGGTTGCATGCCCTCCAAGGCGCTGATCCAGGTGGCCGAGGACTACCATCGCCGCACCCACCTGGGACGCTATGGCGTTGACGGGCACACGGAGTTGAGCATCGACATCCCGGAGGCTATGGAGCATGTACAGAATCTGCGCGACAACTTCGTCGAGCGGGTGCTGAGCAACAGCACCGACAACATGGGGGATAGGTTCATCGAATCCTACGCCCGCTTCATCGACCCCCATACCCTGGAACTCGACAACGGTGAGCGGGTGGTGGCCGAGCGTATCGTTATCGCCACCGGTTCACGACCGGCAGTACCCAAAGCCTGGGCGCAGTTTGGCGACAGGGTCATGACCACCGACACCTTTTTCGAACAAGAGGATCTGCCGAAGTCGGTCGCCGTCGTAGGCTTGGGCGTCATTGGACTGGAACTGGGGCAGTCTCTCAGCCGCCTCGGTGTAGAAGTAAGTGGTTTCGACATGGCGGAGACTATCGGTGGCGCCTCCGATCCCGAGGTCTCCGACATGGCCCTGGAGATTATGCAACGCGACTTTCCCATCCATCTCGGACGCTCGGTCGAGATCGAGGAAGAGGGCGAGCAGCTGCGTGTTAGCAACGGCGAGGCAAGCGTGGTAGTGGACAAGGTTCTGGCCAGCCTGGGGCGCACGCCCAACGTGGAAGGCCTGGCCCTGGAGAATGCCGGCATCGAACTCGATCTGCGGGGCATCCCGCTCTACAATCCCAACACCATGCAGTGTGGCGACTCCCACATTTTCATCGCCGGCGACGTCAACGGCGAACGCCCGATCCTTCACGAGGCGGGAGATGAGGGCAAGATCGCCGGCTACAACGCCACTCAGGATCAGCCAACCGCTTTTCGGCGCAAGGTACCGTTGGCGATCAACTTCTGCGACCCCAACATCTGCCTGGTGGGGAGCCGCTATCGCGATGTGGATCTGACCCGCACTGCCATCGGCGAGGTCAAGCTGGCGCCGGTGGGACGCGCCATGATCATGGGCCAGAACCGTGGCATTATCCGGGTCTATGCCGATAAACAGAGCGGAGTCGTTGTCGGTTCCGAAATGATCACCACCCGCGGCGAAAACCTGGCCCATCTACTCAATTGGGCCATCACCCAAGAGTTGAGCGTCGGGCAGCTACTGCAGATGCCCTTCTACCACCCGGTTATCGAAGAGGCCCTGCAGGCAGCCCTGAATAATCTCTATGCCCAGGTGGAACAGAAGAATCCGGGCCCTGTAAAAGAGCTGATCCCACTCTGATGAAAGAAGACACCAGCACCATTGCGGTCGAATTCGCCGGCGGTAAACGCATCAATGCCCGGGTGGGCGACTTTCTGATTGAGACCGACCAACCCGCCAAGTATGGCGGAGAGGCTGCCGCCCCCGCCCCTTTCGACCTCTTCCTGGCCTCGCTTGCCACCTGCGCCGGCATCTACGCCTGGAACTTCTGTGAAATGCGCAAAATCCCTGCAGATGGATTGGCGCTCGACATGGTCTGTATCGAAGGTCCGCAGAAAAATATGATCAGCGAAATCCGTTTCCGTCTGACATTACCTAGCGACTTTCCCGATAAATACCGCCAAGGCATCATCCGTGCCATGGAGCAGTGCGCGGTCAAGCGCCACATGCAGCAGGCTCCCGACTTTAGCGTCGAAATCGTTTAACTGAAACCGATGTGGCGTTATGCGCAAGATTCTGGAAAGAACGCACAATGTAGGAGCCCGCCCCCGCGGGCGATAAGTTTTTTCGATTACCTATCGCCCAGGGGACTGGGCTCCTACACGTAGGATCGGATCAATGGAGTCACTGTTTTTTATTACGCTATGCGAATCAATATCTTGCACGCCGTACTCCTTCTGAACCCACGGATTCAGGTGAAATCCTGCAGGGTAACGGGCTCAAGTTCGGGATGGCGCTGGAGAAAACGCTCCAGCTGACGCAGAGAATCGGGCGTCAGCGCCTTCGGGTGGCCGATGACATTGAAGATGCGCGGCCCCTCCATTTGGCCGAGCTGGCGATAGGCCGACTCCAGCAAACCCGCCTTGGCGCCATCGATGGAGGCCACCGAATGGCTCGGCCGGGTCAACAGCGCTAAGTAGTAGGCTGTGTTGGCCACCATCGCCTGACCGTCGCCATAGGCCTTGTAGGCGCCGCGGGCGAGCTTCTTCAGCAGCGTCAATTTCCAGAAGAAGAGCGGATTGACCCGGCAGGTGCTGATCGGCACCTCGAGAAAGCGGCCTGAATCCAGTGGCTGCAGCGGGTCGTCATTGAAGCGCCAGCAGGTACGCATTGGCGCATGACGGAAATCGAAGCCACGGATATCGTCGTTAGAGTGACCTTTATAGTAGACCGTACTTTCGAGCCAGATACCGTGCTGTGCGAGCGCCTCGCCGATCGGCCCGAAGGGTTGCAGGCACCAGCCGCCAGCCCGATAGGCGAAGACCCGGTCACCGACGATCTCGGTCAGCGCCCGTTTGTAATGACCGACGATACGTGACAGCTCCGCTTGATCGAAATCGTGCAACCGATAGCGCCGGGTGTCTAACTGCCAGCCACCATCGCGGTAGACGCTGTCCTCCCAGTGGGGATGGATATGCAGCTGCACATCATGCCCCTGCTCGACCAGACTCTGTAACTGATCTGAGATTTGCTGGTAATCCTTCCGCAAGCTCGGCACATCGGCGGCCTGATCCTGCATACGCACCAGATAACCCGCATCGACGAACAGCGTCAGTTTGACGCCATGACGATCGACCACCGGCTTCAAGGCCTCGAGCGGCCGCAGCAGGCAGTTTTCCACAGTACCCACATGGCGACCAAAGAAGAGTTCATAATCAAGAGTGATCAGAAAACGCGTGGGCATGATTACCAGACATCAGGTTTGGTGATTTTGACAGAGTATGATAACCGAACAGGAAGCCGATATCAGGTTCTCGCCGTCACTATAGCCCGGCAAGGGGCTGGATATCCCTCGACGGTACGTGATAAATCCTGCGGATCGAGAAAGTCGTCCAGCGATTCGAACTGCATCCAAGCGGTTGTGCGCTGTTCATCGGTGGTGGTCTGCGTCACATCCACCAGCCGGATATCCCGAAAGCCGGCGCGCTTCATCCAGGAGAGCAAGGTCTGCGGCGAGGGAATGAACCAGACATTGCGCATCTTGGCGTAGCGTGACTCTGGCACCAGCACCTGATCCGGCCCTGCGTCGATCACCAGTGTCTCCAGCACCAATTGTCCGCCGCGCCGCAGGCAATCCCGCAGTTCCGCCAGATGGGAAAACGGCGAGCGCCGATGGTAGAAGACCCCCATGGAGAAGACTGTATCGAAGGCCTGCAGCTTGGGCGGCAACTCTTCGATACCCAATGGTAGCAACTCAACCGGGTGTCGATGGCCGAGGAAATGGCGGATGGCCGCGAACTGGTAGAGAAACAGTTGAGTCGGATCGATGCCGATCACCATGCGGGCCCCCTCCCCCGCCATACGCCAGGCGTGGTAGCCGTTACCGCACCCCACATCCAGCACCAACCGCCCCTCAAGTGGCTCGATCGCCCCCTGCAAGCGTGACCATTTCCAATCAGAGCGCCATTCTGTGTCGAGCATCAGGCCGCAGATCTCATAAGGTCCTTTGCGCCAGGGGTGCAGGCGCATCAGCTGATCACGGATGACCTCGCGGGTGGCCGCGTCGCAATCCTGCGCCTGTCCGGCACGCACTCGTGCTGTATCGAGGGCGATGGATGAGAGCGTCGGGCTCGGCAAGCGTTCCAGCGCCTGAGCCCAGATGGGCAGATCGCCATGGGGGCGCTTGCGCCAGATGGCCTCGACCTGAGCCGGCAAGCCATCCAGCCAGGTGGCCAACGGTGTATCCCGCAGGGCTTCGGTCCACTCCCAGTCGCCAATCATTTTATCGCCAGTACCGAGACGAAGTTGAAACACTGGAACCAGACCTCGACGGTGTCGAATCCCACTGCCTGCAATCTTTGCCGGTGACACTCCAGGGTCTCGGGTAGCAGTACCCGCTCCAGGGCAGTGCGTTTCTGGCTGATCTCCAGTTCCGAGTACCCCTGTGCCTTTTTAAAGCTGTGATGCATCTCATCGAAGAGCCGTTGTGCCGGCTCCGACGCCAGCGCGATCTTTTCAGACAACACCAGAAGGCCGCCCGGCAGCAGACCGTCGTGGATCTTTTGCAGCAGGCTGGGGCGCCGTGATGGTTCAATGAACTGCAGGGTGAAATTGAGTACCACCATGGCGGCCCTTTCGATGGGCACGTCGAGTATGTCGGCACAAATCAACTCGAAGGCCGACAGGTCTGCCGTTTCGGCCAGGTAGCGTTTGGCCCGGTTCAGCATCGCAGGCGAGTTGTCCACCGCCACGATGGGTAACGCATGGCTGTCAATTCCCCGATGCATCGCCAAGGCCGCGGCGCCCAGGGAACAGCCCAGATCGTAACAGCGCGAGTCGGCAACGACCGCGCGCGAAGCCAGGGTGCCGATCATGTTGATGATGGTGCCGTAGCCGGGCACTGAACGCCGAATCATGTCCGGAAAGACCGCTGCCACTCGCTCGTCGAAGATAAAATCGGCCACCACCTCCTGGTGATCGGCGTAGAGTCGGTCTTTCTCGCGGTTCTCACTCATCTGCAAAATTGATTGCCTTTGGCAACATAAAGAGTGCAGAGTCTATCAGACAAGCGCAAAGAGGAAATCACTCCGGATGGGCGTGTTCGAAACAATGGCCAAAACAATCATAAAATGATGCTCATAAAATGAGACAACCATTATCCGGATGCTGGCCGAGGTCGGCCGCAACCTGCCCTTAACGGATAAAACCAGATCTCTCCAGCTGACGGGCGGCCGCCTGCCCGGCCCGGATATCGACCCGCGTCAGGATCAGTGCGCCCAGAATAAATAGCAGACCTATCGCCAATATAGAGAGGCGGCTGTCCCGGGTCAGCACTCCTACCCAGCCCATCAGCAGCGGACCCAGCACCACGGCGAACTTGCCCAGCATGTTGTAGAAGCCGAAAAACTCCCCTGATTGATCGCGGGGTATGAGTCGTGCGTAAAGCGCCCGGGAGAGGGCCTGAATCCCCCCCTGCACCAGACCGATCGCTACCGCCAGCAGATAGAACTCCCAGAGGCTATCCATGCGGTAAGCCCAGAGTATGATCATCAAGTAGGTGAAGATCGCCAGCATAATGCCTTGCTTGGGTCCGCGCCGTACACCGATATGACCGAACACCAGGGCCGCCGGAAAGCCGACAAACTGGGTGATCAGCAACGCCAGCATCAGGTTGTTGGCGTCGAATCCGATCGAGAGCCCGTAGTCCACCGCCATGCGGATGATGGTGTCGACACCGTCGATATAGCACCAATAGGCCAGTAGGAAGAGAAAGGTCATGCGCAGTTGGCGGACCTTGCCCAGGGTCGAGAGCAACTGGCGAAAGCCGGCGCTGATCCAGTCCGCCCGGGTCGCCACTGCCGACGGCTCCTTGACCCAGAGAAAGAGCGGCACTGAGAAAAGTGCCCACCAGAGGGAAACACAGAAGAAGGAGAGCTTTACCGCCTCCGCCGTCCCCGCCAGACCGAACAGCGCCGGCTTGAGAATCATCACCACGTTGAGCGTGAAGAGCAGACCGCCGCCGAGATAACCGAAGGCGAAACCGTAGGCGGAAACCCGGTCATAGTGACGCTCCTCGGTCACCGAGACGAGCAGTGCGTCATAGAAAATATTCCCCCCCGAGAATCCCAGAACGGCCAAAACATAGAGTGCCAGCGCCAGTGCCCACTGCCCCATGGCAATCAGCGGCAAAGCACCGGTCATGACAATGCCCATGATGGCGAAAAAGAGCAGGAAGCGTTTGCGCGCACCGGCCTGATCGGCCAGCGCGCCAAGCAGGGGTGCCAGACAAACCACCAGGATTCCGGCCAATGAATTGGCCAGCCCGAGACGAAAGGTGCTCTCGGTGGCGGCCACTTCGGCGCTCCAATACTGTTTGAAAAAAAGCGGAAAGAGCCCCGCCATCACAGTGGTGGCGAAGGCGGAGTTGGCCCAGTCATAGAAGGTCCATGCCAACACGCTTGGCTGGCGTAGGAGACGTTCACTCATCGGTGGCTGTTTCGGCCAATTTCAGATTGGCGTGGATCGCCATGCGTACCAGTTCAGCCAGTGAGCCGGCCTCCATCTTCTCCATCACCCGGGCCCGATGCGCCTCCACCGTCTTGGCACTGACGCCCAACGAGGTGGCAATCTCCTTGTTGGCCCGGCCATTGGTGACCATCACCATCACCTCATACTCACGCGGGGTCAGGCGTGCCAGCCGGGTGGCGATCTCCGCCCGCTGCGACTGCAGATCCCGCTGTTTCTCATCCAGCAACAGGGCATGGCGTATGCTCTCCAGCAGCATTTCGTCGTTGAAGGGTTTCTCGATGAAGTCGATGGCCCCCGCCTTCATGGCGCGCACCGCCATCGGCACATCGGCATGGCCGGTAATAATGATGACGGGGATTGCTATCTGGTTGACGGCCAAATACTCCTGCAGTTCCAAACCACTCATCCCCGGCATGCGTACGTCGAGCAGGATGCAGCCGGAACGGCCGGGATAATAACTCTTGATGAATGCGTTCGCCGATTCGAAGGTCTCCACCTGCATGGAGACCGATTCGATCAACCACTTGAGGGAATTGCGCATGGCCTGATCGTCATCGACGACGAAAACGGTAGCATGGTTATTCATAGTCAGAACCCCGGTAATGCAAGTGCCGGATCGGTGGGCAATACCACATGAAATGCCGCACCTTCACCGGGTTTTGTGTCAACTGAAAGCTCACCGTAGTGAGCCTCGATGATCTTTTTGCTAATGGGCAGACCCATGCCCATACCGCTCTCCTTGGTAGAAAAGAAGGCATCAAACAGGCGCTCGACCGCATCCGCGGCGATCCCCGGTCCGCTGTCCTTGACCACAACCTCAACATGCGAGGTATCGATGCGCCGTGTCCGCAATAACAGCTTTCTCCGCTCGGATGGTACCATTTTCATCGCATCATTGGCGTTTCTCACCAGATTCAGCAGTACCTGCTCGATCTGCACCAGATCGACCTTCACCGGCAGGACCTCATCGCTCAGCTCCAGCTTCACATCCACCCCATGGCGGTTGACCTCGAACTCGGTGAAGGATGCCACCTCCAGCAGAATATGGTTGAGATTGACCACCTCATGCTCATGCGGGCGCTTGCTCACCATCGCCCGCAGACGTTTGATGATCTCCCCGGCACGCTCCGCCTGTGTGGTAATCTGGGCCATGGCATCCACCAGCTCCGCTTCACCACCGACACCCGATTGAATGCGCCGTACACAACCGCTGGCGAAATTGACAATCGCGGCCAACGGCTGATTCAGTTCATGGGCCAAACCGGTGGACATCTCCCCCATGGTGCTAAGGCGGCAGACATGCACCAGCTCCGACTGATGCTGGCGGCTCTGCATCTCCGCATTGCGCATCTGTGTGATATCCCGGGCATAGAGATTGACATAATCGAGTTCGCGGATCGGCACCAGCTGCAGGGAATAGAACTGCTCGTCGAAAGTGATTTCGAAATCTTCCGTCAGGCCTTCGCGCAATGATTTGCTCACCTGGTTCTGCCAGTAGAGCGGCAGCGTCTGTCCCCGCTCACAGCCCCAGTAGTCGAGCAGCGGTTTGCTCGCTGCATTGGCATAGACGATCACGCCACGCTGGTTGACGCGTAATACCGGGCTTGGATTCTCACTCGCCAGCTTGGCCAGGCTGGCGATTTCCCTCTCCGCCTGCTTCTGGCCGGTGACGTCGCGAAGATAGACATTGAAGACGGTTTGATGGGGCAGATGGATGGAGATCACCGAACACTCCACGGCACGCTCGTCACCGTTACCGGTGATAGCGGTCATGGGCTGAGAACGACACATACGCTCGTCGCCGGGCTTCTGTATGCAGCTGCCCAGCATCTGACGATAGCGCAGGCGATCCTCCGTGCGGAGCGCGAACTCATCGAAAGGCCGACCCAGCAGTCCCTCCCGATCGTAGCCTAAGACCCGTTTGGCGGTGCCGTTGACTTCGATCACCCGTCCCTGATCGTCAAGGGTGATGATGGAATCCATCGAGTTGTCGAATAGCGCGCTTTTGAAGACCTCCGACTCCTTCAGGCGCTCTTCCTGCTGCTGGCGCAGTCGCTCGCGGGCCTCAATGATCTGACGAAAAAAAGCCTTCACCCAACCTTCCAACTGCAATAGCTGGTTGCCCTGTCTGATCGCCGGGTGCTGAATGCCGAGCGCCTGCTGTCCAAAGCGGGAGATCCGCTTCAGCACATGACTGATCTTGGTGGAGATCAGATAGAAGGCCAACGAGAATGCGGCGATGTAGACCAGCGTGGCGATCAGGCGATCCTGTTGCGCCAGTGCGGTGATGTTCTGCAGCGTCTGCATGGTTGCCTGACGCGATACCAGTGTGGTGAACAGAAGATTCTGATCGGCACCCTGAAAACCTACCAACGCCTGTGAAGTCACCAGATAATCTTCGTTCCAGAGATCCAGTGGTGTGGCGGGAAACACCCGCTGCGGGTCGCTGGTGATAATCAGTTGATGGGTCTCGGTATCCAAAAGCGCGATCACGGTATCGGCATCGCTGATGCTCTTTTGCGATTCTGCCAGGAATTGTTGGTTGATCTCGACCACCAGCATGAGATAGGCCGGATCGAATCCCTCGGCTCGGCGGATGCCGGAGAAGACCAGCAGATAGTGGCGCTGCTGTACCGTTGTAATCGCCACATCCTCGCGTCCGTTGAAGTAGTCGGTCAGGCGCTCGAGCTCGAAAGGCAGGGATTTGGCCTGATATATTTCCCGTGCCCCCCCATCGGAGTCGAGCAGCGCGATCTGATCGGGCTCGATGGAGCTGAAACCGAGGTGCCCCGGCTCCAGCCACCCGGGCAGCTGACGCCTGCTATAGTGCCTGGGAGTCTCCAGGGTCTCCTCCCACGCCCTCGAGTTGAGATAGTCAACCACTCCCCAGTGCTGGGCAAGGCTGTGACCGACTATGCGCCATTCGTTGAGAAAGCCCTCGAAACGGTGTCGCGTATCGGTTGAACTGAGTTCCAGACGTTGCAGGAGGTTATTGCGAAAAATCTGCTCCAGCCGCTGGTTGAGGATGGGATCGAGAAGCAGCCAGGTCAGCATGCCGCATACCATACCCACCAGAACAGAGAGCCAAGGCATGGCAATACGTGCCAGCCAGCTGCGCTGTAGTTTTGATCCGATAGGATGCATCTATGCAATCATCGTCATATTTGCTTACCGGGTTAACCCGAATGTTTCACCAGGTCGCTTAGAAAATTAACTAACTTAGTGTTTTTGCATGGTATTTTTTGAAATATTCACAAAGTACAAAGTGTAACCGACCTAGCCCGAATGTTTTATCCAGGCTAGAGACCACGATGTTGATACAAAATTCTCATGGCTTGGGCGTATGAGCAGTCTACTACTTCCGATAACGAGACAAAAAAAAAGACGCGCAATCGCGTCTTTTCAGTTGGACTACAGATAGTTGGTCAGTTATTGTTATCCAGGAGGTACTTAGGTCCCAAGCCTTTAGGCAACCGCCCTGGCGGCGGAAATGTCTTGTTGGTGTTGTGCAAGGTAGGCGCGTTCGGAGACCGTCGCATAGCCATAAAGCAGCTTTCTCAGCATCTGCCTGACGTCTGAATCGATCTCACTGAACATCAGCCCCACACAGCCTGACTTTTGATGCACGACGAAGACCTTCGCCGTGCAGGCGCGGATTGATTCACCGCATTCAACTGGAAAAGAGATATCAATGATGGTATTCAATCTCATCGACATGTCACTGATATCGACCAACATCCCGCTAAGGCTGACATTGCGGGATTTTCCTCTGATTTCTCCGGCGTCACGATCATTTAGTACAATTTCCAATGTTAATAATTTGCGATGGTCACATCTGTGTTCCATGCTTTCTATCCCCCCTGTAAACAATGTCAAGCATGACTAATTATAATGGAACTCACTGAACAGTGTTGATATTCGGATGATTGCCCTGCAGCATTAGGGTTTTCACCTCATTGTCTTTTTGAATAACATCAGATATCACGTTTTCGCATCTATGCCTGAGCCCGTTTTTGTAACTTCTCTATCAAAAGTCACTCCTGGCTTTCTGCGGCGTCTGGCTGCCATTTTCTACGATCTGCTGCTGCTGTTGGCATTGCTGGCCGTCGCCACCACCCTGATCACACTGCCTTTCGGCATGCCCGAAGGCGGCTCGCTGCTGGCCTTTCAATGGTTCCTTTTCGAAATCATCCCATTGCTCTTTTTCACCGGCTTCTGGTGGCGCGGCGGACAGACCCTCGGTATGCGGGCCTGGCGCTTGAAGGTGGTGCGAATGGACGGCTCACCGCTGCGTTGGAGCGATGCCCTGAAGCGCCACCTGGCAGCCCTACTCTCCTGCCTGACGCTGGGTTTGGGATTTCTGTGGGTCCTGGTCGACAGCGACGGCCTGGCCTGGCATGACCGCCTATCGGCAACCCGGCTGATCCGCATTGACTGAGCTATGACTGCATAGCAGGGTCATGCGCAGGCCCCAACCCCCTGCATACTCGCAGGGGGGTTGAGAAGGCGGATTCAGGCGTCGAAGGGGTGGCGCCGGATGATGGTCTCGCTCCGATCCGGTCCGGTGGAGATGATATCAATGGGGATTTCGCAGAGCTCCTCAATCTTGGCCAGATAGTCTCTGGCGCCGGCCGGAAGCTGCGCATAGTCGGTGATGCCTACCGTGGAGGCCTGCCAGCCGGGCATCTCGATATAGACCGGCTGACAACGTTCGAACCGGTCGGCACCGGCCGGCGGCGTGTTGAGCTGCCGGCCGTCGAATTCATAACCGATACAGATCTTCACCCGTTCCATACCGTCCAACACATCGAGTTTGGTGATACAGATACCGGAGACGCTGTTGATCTCCAAGGATCGGCGCAAAGCCACCACATCGAGCCAACCGCAACGGCGCTTGCGACCGGTGGTGGCGCCAAACTCATGGCCTTTTTTACCAAGATAGTCGCCGTCGTCATCGAACAGCTCCGTGGGGAAAGGACCAGCCCCCACCCGCGTGGTATAGGCCTTGACGATACCAAGCACATAGTCGATATAGCGAGGCCCCACCCCCGTGCCGGAGGATGCCCCCCCCGCAGTCGTGTTGGAGGAGGTCACATAAGGATAGGTCCCGTGATCGATATCGAGCAGGGCGCCCTGCGCGCCCTCGAACATGACGTTATTGCCTGTGCGACGCAGCTGGTGCAGCTCACCGGTAACGTCGGCCACCATGGGCCGCAGGCGCTCAGCCATCGCTATCACCTGGTCGAGTACCTGTTGGATATCGAGCTCCTCTTCCTTGAAGTAGTGTTTGAGGGCGAAGTTGTGGTATTCCATCACTTCCCGCAGACGCTCACTGATATGGGTCTGATCGAAAATCTCGCCCAGGCGGATGCCGCGGCGCGAGATCTTGTCTTCGTAGGCGGGACCAATGCCACGACCGGTGGTACCGATCGCCTTCTTGCCACGGGCCCGCTCGCGCGCCGCATCGAGCGCGATGTGGTAGGGCAGGATCAGCGGGCAGGACTCGGAAATCCCTAAGCGACTGGCCGCCGGAACACCGTTGCGCTCCAACATCTCGATCTCCTCGAGCAGCGCCTCGGGTGAGAGTACGACGCCGTTGCCGATCAGGCAGCGCACACCTTCGCGCAACACGCCCGAGGGAATCAGATGGAGTACTGTCTGTTTGCCATCGATCACCAGCGTGTGACCGGCGTTGTGCCCGCCCTGAAATCTGACCACGGCAGACGCCTTGTCCGTGAGCAGGTCGACCACCTTACCCTTGCCCTCATCGCCCCACTGGGTGCCGATTACTACAACATTCTTGCCCATGCTTTTCTCGATCTCGTGCTGGCCGCCCGTAGAGCCGGCCTCGTTATCTACAAACTGACGGATTTTACAGAAATCTTACCGCTATCAAAGCGAAATCAACCGCCATTGCCCCTTCGAGTGGATCAGCTGCTCGGTACAACCCATCTCGAGCGCCCCACCTTGTTGGCCAGGCAAACCGCAGACCACCCGATACCCATCGCCACGCAGCTGTTCGATCAGTGCCTGCTGAGCCGGATCTTCCGACCAGGGAGCAAACACCTGTTTCCGATCCGGGATCTCGTCCGACGCAGCGGCACCGATACGAATCAGTGTCTTCAGATCGGTACTGAAGCCGGTAGCGGGCCGCGATCGGCCAAACACCCGACCGATATCGTCATAACGTCCCCCACGGGCGATCTCCTTACCGCTCCCCGGAACGAAGGCGGCAAATACCACACCGGTGTGAAAGTGATAACCCCGCAGTTCGGCAAGGTCGAAATGGACCGGCACCTGCGGCAGCCAGTGAGCGATCTGCTGCGCCATGCCGTGCAGATATTGCAAGGCCTGCTGTACCGATGGTGCTGCGGTGGCGAGCACCTGCCGGGCCCGTTCCAGGGCGTCATCACCATTCAACTCCGCGAGCTGTGCGAGCATCTCGGCAACTGGGGTATCGATGGCAAAATCACTCAATAACCGTTCAATCTCCGACATCGCTTTACGCTGCAGGGCGTCGAACAGAGCCGACTCCTGAGCGGCATCAAGCCCCGCCTGTCGGGCGAGTCCTTTGAAAATACCGACGTGTCCAAGATCGAGATAAACATCCCTTACCCCCGTTTGCGCCAGGGTCCGCATCATCAGGCGCAGAATTTCGATATCGCTCTCCACGCCACTGTGACCGTAGAGTTCAGCGCCGATCTGCAACGGACTGCGGCTGCCTGCAAAACTGTCTGAACGGGTGTGCAGTACGGTTCCCAGATAGCAGAGGCGGGTCGGCGCGTCACAGCCGATATGGTGGGCATCAATCCGGGCCGCCTGTGGTGTGATGTCAGCACGAATGCCCATCATTCGCCCGCTGAGCTGGTCGGTGAGTTTGAAGGTCTTGAGATCGAGATCACTGCCGGTGCCGGTGAGCAGCGCGTCGAGAAACTCGACAAAGGGGGGGATCACAAACTCATAGCCCCAGCTGGCATAGAGATCGAGCAATTCCCGGCGTTTTCTCTCGATGACAGCCGCCTCACGCGGCAGCACCTCGTCGATCCCATCAGGCAGAATCCAGCGTTCGTTTTCCATACTTAGCTTTACAGTCAGTTAACAAAATAGAGTAACGCCACGCCGCAAATCATACTGATCAGGCCGCTGATGCGTAGAGAGCGATTGTCTTGCTGGACCAACATGAGCAGCATCTGGCGCATGGAGTCAGGACTCAGAAAGGGCCAGATGCCCTCCAGGACTAGCAACAGGGCCATGGCGACCCAGAGATCATGCCACATGAGAGGTCACCCCATAAAAAAACCGGGCTAGATCCCGGTCCTGATCAGCCGCTCATTCTCCCAGAGCCGTCGGCGCTTGTCCATGCATACCGACGGCCCTGAGAAAGGTGGAGATTGGCTATTTGCCCTTCTGATCCTTCAAGTAGCGGAAGAAGTCGGAATCGGGCTCCAGCACCATCAGGTCGCTGCTGTCGTTGAAGCTGTTCTTATAGGCGTTGAGACTGCGGTAGAAGGCGTAGAACTCCTGGTCCTGGTTATAGGAGTTAGCGTAGATCTCCGCTGCCTTACCGTCACCCTCGCCGCGCAGTTGCTCCGCCTCGCGATAGGCATCGGCGAGAAGCACTATCCGTTCGCGATCGGCGTTGGCGCGAATCTTCTCGGCCGCCTCCGCGCCCTTCGCACGCAGATCGCGGGCCACCCGTTCACGTTCGGCGCGCATGCGTTGATAGACCGAGTCGCTGACCTCCGGCGGCAGATCGATCTGCTTGACGCGCACGTCGAGGATCTCGACGCCCAGTTCGGCGGCCTTGGCGTCGGCATCCTTGGTCAACAGCAACATGATCTCGGCACGCTCGCCGGAGATGACCTCCTGCACCGTGCGTATACCGAATTCGTCGCGCAGGCTGGTGTTGATGCGCTCCTGCAGCAGGCGCGCCGTCTTGTCTTCATCACCACCGGTGGAGCGGAAAAACTGCGCCACGTTGGCGATCCGCCACTTGGCAAAGTAGTCGACGATCACATCCTTCTTTTCCGCGGTAAGGAAACGCTCAGGCCGCGAATCCATAGTCTGGATACGCCCATCGAAGGTTTTGACGTTGTTCCATATGGGAACCAGCCAATGCAGGCCGGGATCGTAGTCGGTGCGGGCAATCTCACCCAGGCGCAGTTTCAGCGCCACTTCCCACTGGTTGACAGTGAAGGCAGAAGCGTAGATCAACGTCGCCACGATGAGACCCAGGGGTGCGACTAATTTAATTGTTTTCATCAGCGGCCCCCCCGGGTACGGTCAACGTCACGCAGCTGGGTCGTGCCGGTGCGGCTGCTCTTGGTGGATGCCGGCGAGTTGTCATCATCAATGGTGCTGTTCGTCATCGTGCGCTTCTGAATCAGTTGATCCAGGGGTAGATACATCAGGCTGTTACCGCTCTGGGTATCGAGTATCACCTTGCTTATCTGCCCCAGCATGGTTTCCAGTGCGTCCAGGTAGAGGCGCTCGCGGGTAACCTCAGGGGCACGTTTGTACTCCGTAAGAATGGCCACGAAGCGACTCACGTCACCTCGTGCCTCCGCAATCACCCGATCCCGGTAGGCTTGGGCGTCGGCCAGACGACGTGCCGCTTGGCCGCGTGCTTCCGGCACCACCTGATTGGCATAGGCCTCGGCCTGGTTCTCCAGACGTTCCTTATCCTCGCGGGCCTTGATGGCGTCGTCAAAGGCGCTCTTGACCTGCTCCGGTGGTTTGGCGGGCTGCATATTGACACTGGTGATGACCAGACCGGTCTTGTAGCTGTCAACAAGACCCTGCGCGCCCTCTTTGATACGGCTGGCGATAGCGCTTCGTCCCTCGGTCAGAATAAAATCGAGGTCATTCTTACCGATCGTCTCCCTGACTGCCGTCTCGGTGGCATCCTGCAGGGTCTTGCGGGGATCCCGATCCTGAAACAGAAAATCCGCCGCATCCTGTATGCGCGACTGAATGGTCAGTTCCACATCCACGATATTCTCGTCACGGGTCAGCATGGTCGCCTTGTGTCGGAAAGACGAGATCTGGTCCACGTCGACCCGAATCACACTCTCGATGGGAAAGGGGATGTGCCAGTGTGGACCCGGCTGAGTGGTCTCGGAATAAGCGCCGAAGCGCAGCACCACCCCCCGCTCTGCGGGTTGTACGATGTAGATACCGGATGCCAACCAGCCCAACAGCAGGATGGCGATAACCACTGAGAGGGCTTTGGAACCCGGCCCTGAGCCGCCCGGCCTCGAAGGGGACCCTTCGCCGGAGGACTTGCCTCCAGCGAAAAAGCTGCCGAATTTATCCTGAAGCTTTTTAACCACTTCATCCAGATCTGGCGGACCCTGGTCGCCACCTTTGCCGCTCCACGGATCCTTACCGCCACCCGGTTCGTTCCAGGCCATTGAACACTCCAAATTTTCTGTCTTAATGAATAATTCAGACACCGTCTAGATGAGGTGCAGAATTCCGTATGTTGGATCGTTCGGAAGAGATTTCAACAATCCCCCATAAAAAACATAGGTGAACACGATCTCTCACTTAGGCGGCATTCTATCAGTCCACCCGGTTCTGGCAAACGTGCAATCTTTAGCTCCCTTAAGGCATCATATAACTTTGTCACAGGGCCCCTCCAGACAGCATTGCTGCAGGGCGGGTTCCTCCTTCAGCAGGCGCTGGAACTCGCGCTCCGACAAATCGACCTCCATACACCAACCGCCGTCTTCGCTTACCTGCTCGAAGAGTACCGAACCGCGCGCATGCAGCAAAGCATGCAGGCGTCCCTCCTGTACCGGCAGAATCAGCTTTTTGCGTACATGGCTACGACGAAAGTACTCGGCCAAGCCCTGCAGCAACAGGTCGACCCCCTCGCCTGTCTTGGCCGAAAGCCAGATACGGATGATATGGCCCGCCTGATCCCGGTCAATAGCCGGCTGCCTGTCGGGCAGCAGGTCGATCTTATTAAATATCTCGATCTGATGGACCCTCTGGGCGCCGATTTGTTGCAGCACATCGTTGACTTCGGCGATGCAGGTTGCGCGCTGGTGACTGGAGGCGTCCACCACATGCAGCAGCAGATCGGCTTCGGTGGTCTCCTGCAGGGTCGATTTGAAGGCCGCCACCAGATCGTGTGGAAGATGGCTGATGAAACCGACCGTATCGGCGATCACCACCGCCCCCTCGCCCTTCAGATCGAGCCGCCTGAGTGTGGGATCCAGTGTGGCAAAGAGCTGATCTGCCGCATAGACCCCTGAGCCGACCAGGGTATTGAACAGGGTCGATTTTCCCGCATTGGTGTAGCCGACCAAAGAAACTGTCGGTATCTCTGCCTTATCCCGTCCGCGACGCCCCTGTTCCCTTTGCGAGTCGACCCGCATGAGACGCCGCTTGATCTGATCGATGCGCTGATTGAGCAATCGCCGATCGGTCTCGAGCTGGGTCTCGCCCGGACCGCGCAGACCGATACCGCCCTTCTGCCGTTCCAGATGGGTCCAGCCTCGCACCAATCGGGTCGACAGATGCTGCAGCTGCGCCAACTCCACTTGCAGTTTGCCTTCGAATGAGCGGGCCCGCTGTGCGAAGATGTCGAGGATGAGTCCTGTCCTGTCGACCACCCGGCAGGCGAATTCGCGCTCGAGGTTACGCTCCTGGCTGGGTGATAGGGTATGGTCGAATATGACCAGATCGGCCTGTTGCTCCATAACCGCTTGCTTGATCTCTTCGGCCTTTCCGCGACCCACAAAAAAACGGGGATCGGGCTGTTGGCGAGCGCCGCCGATGAAGGCCACGGTCACGGCACCGGCAGAATGCGCCAGGTCCTTGAATTCCTGGAGTTCGTCAAGGTCTCCCGCAGCGCCGAGATCGATGTGCACGAGCACGGCGCGCTCACCCGATTTGGGACGTTCAAACATAAAAAGTGTTTTATGGAGGGCTGGTTGTATCAGGACAGTCTGGACACACCTGTATTGCAGATGTGTCCAGTTTCGAGCCGTGGGGAGGGATCAGAAGTTGCCGCCAGCAGTGGGCGCTGCTTCTTCCTGCTGTCCGTTAGCATGTTGTATGCGGACATTTCTCGCCGGCACCACTGTCGAAATTGCATGCTTGTAGACCATTTGACTAACACTGTTTTTCAACAGCACCACAAACTGATCAAACGATTCAATCTGCCCCTGCAGTTTTATCCCGTTGACGAGAAAAATAGAGACCGGTATACGTTCCTTTCGCAATGCATTTAAAAAAGGGTCTTGTAAACTTTGCCCCTTGGACATGGAAATTCTCCTTATTGTGATTGCAGATATAGCCTAAATATCAAGCGCTAAAAAAACAGTTAGTCGAAAATTCTGCGCCGAAGTGTAAATTTTAGCACAAAGTTTTTTTTACCTTCTATTTAATATTTCGATAAAGCCGAATGGGTATTACGCTCATTAACTCGATTTAGGTATCGCTGCTTCGTTCTCTGCTAGATGCGCTTGGATTAGCGCCATGGCCTGTTGCAATACGTCCCTAGTCTCGTCCAGCCAATGACAGTCGCTATCTCCCCGCAGCCAAGTAAGCTGCCGCTTGGCCAGCTGGCGGGTCGCGATGATGCCCCTTTCGACCATCTCTTCCCTTGAACATGCTCCGAGCAAATAGTTCAACATTTGACGATAGCCGACACTGCGCATGGCCGGCAGTTCGAGACTGAGGTCGCCCCGGCGCAACAGCCCTCTGACCTCATCCTCGAATCCCGATGCCAACATTTTCACGAAGCGCGCCTCGATCCGCTCATGCAGCAAGGCGCGATCACGAGGCGCCCGCACCAGTTTAAGTAGCCGATAAGGCAGGGATTCTCCCCTGTCCGCCGCCTGCAGTTCAGAAAGTGGGCGACCGCTGATCTCGATCACCTCCAAAGCCCGCAGCGTACGTTGTGGATCGTTGCTGTGGATGCGCTTGGCCGCCAACGGATCAAGGTGGGCCAAACGCTGATGCAACCGAGGCAGTCCAAGCTTGCTCAGTTCGCTCTCGAGCCGGGCGCGCACCTCGGGATCGGCAGCGGGCAGATCTGACAGACCCTGCTCCAAGGCCCGAAAATAGAGCATGGTGCCGCCAACGAGCAAAGGGATTCGCCCCTGTCGGGAAATATCGGCCATCTCCCGCAGCGCATCCTCGCGAAACTCGGCGGCGCAGTAGCTCTGTGCCGGATCGCGGATGTCGATCAGCCGGTGGGGGGCCAGGCGCAACAGTGCCGCATCCGGTTTTGCACTGCCGATATCCAGGCCGCGGTAAACCAGGGCGGAATCGACGCTGATGATATCCAGCGGCAGGCGCTTGACCAGTTCGACCGCCAACGCGGTCTTACCGGAAGCCGTCGGCCCCATGAGAAATATGGCGGGCGGTGGAGAGCGATCCGACATCAACGTCCCCTCAGGAAGAGCCGGTCGAGTTCATTCATCGAAAGCCGCACCCAGGTTGGCCGGCCATGGTTGCACTGGTCTGCTCGCTCGGTCTTTTCCATTTCGCGTAGCAATGCATTCATCTCATCCAGCGTCAACTTACGATTGGCCCGCACTGAACCGTGGCAGGCCATGGTCGCCAGCACGGCATCGATCTCCTGCTGCAAACGCCGGCTCTCGCCATGCTCGAGCAGATCGGCCAACAGATCGCGCAGCAACTTCTCGGCGTCGGTCCCCTGCAACAGCGCGGGTATTTCCCGCACCGCCAACGAGGCTCTGCCGATGCGGCTGATGACAATACCGAGCCGGGCCAGTTGCCCGGCCAGGCTTTCGGCCATATCGGCCTCGCGCAGGCTAACCGCCAGCGTGACCGGCACTAGCAGAGGCTGCCGCACGATTGCGCCCTGACGGTAACTCTGCTTGAAACGCTCATAGGTGATGCGTTCGTGGGCAGCGTGCATATCAACCAACACCAGGCCTTGCCGGTTCTGCGCCAGGATGTAGACGCCGTGAAGCTGGGCCAGTGCGTAGCCTAATGGGGGCATTGACTCGGGCCGGTTCTCTTCCGAGGGGGGAGGCGTTTCTGTTACGGCAGTCGACTCAGGGCGCTGCATCTGCAGAGCTGCCCGATAGGCGGCGGGGCGCTCGGCCGTCCGCCAGGGGATCTCCTGCTGCCGCGGTGTCTGCCGTGGTGGCTGTTGTGCGGCTGGCGGCCCCGCATCGACACCACTGCTGCTAAATCCTTCGCTGGAGGCTGACTGTGGCCGGGTTGCGGCCAGAGCACGATGTACTCCGCGGAAGAGGAAGTCGTGAACAGAACGGGAATCACGAAAACGCACCTCATGCTTGGTGGGATGAACATTGACATCCACCTTGCGGGAATCGAGGGCGAGAAACAGCAGATAGGCCGGGTGACGTCCGTGATAGAGCACATCCTGGTAGGCCTGGCGAATGGCGTGGGTGACCAGCTTATCCCGCACCATCCGCTGGTTGACATAGAAGTACTGCATGTCGGCCTGTGAGCGTGAAAAGCTGGGTTTGGCGATCCAGCCGGCCAGGGCCAGATCACCGGCCTGTTCTTCATGGTAGAGGGCGTTGTCCAGAAAAGCCCGCCCCAGCAGCTCGGTAATCCGCGTCTCGCGCCCCTTAAGGTCACTACAAGGGGGGAGCGAAAACACCGGCTTGCGGTTGTGCTGCAGCATGAACCCCACATCGAAATGTATCAGAGCGAGCCTCTGCACCAGGCCCTGGATATGGCCGAACTCGGTCTTTTCGGTGCGCATAAACTTGCGTCGGGCCGGGGTGTTGTAAAACAGGTCGCGCACCTCGACAGTGGTGCCCTGGGGATGTGCCGCCGGCTTGGGTTCTGCAATACGCTCGCCGCCGTCTCCCTCCACCTCCCAGGCCTGCTCGCTGTCCTGAGCGTGCGATACCAGTCGCAGGCGAGAGACCGAGCCAATGCTCGGTAGTGCCTCACCACGAAATCCCATACTCTGAATAGCTTCGAGGTCCTCCAGGCTGGCGACCTTGCTGGTGGCATGGCGCGAGAGTGCCAGTGCAAGTTCGCCCTGCGCTATGCCGGCACCATCGTCACGCACCCGAATCAGCTTGCTGCCGCCCTGTTCGATGTCGATCTCAATACGGCGGGCGCCTGCATCGAGACTGTTTTCCACCAACTCCTTGACCACGGAGGCAGGCCGCTCCACGACCTCGCCGGCTGCGATCTGGTTGACCAATTGTGTCGGAAGTCTGCGAATCGGCATGGGTCTGTAATAAAAAATCCCCATGCGACTGGCATGGGGACTGCGTGATGATTAACCCGGCAAGCAAATATGTCGTGTTAAAAAAGTTCCTGCACTATTGTGCCACTCCTGCAGTAGCGGGGCCATGGGATATCAGCTTCCGGGTATCTGCAGCACCTGTCCGATTTGGATGGTGTCACCCTTAAGCGCGTTGGCATGGCGCAGACTGCTAACGCTGACCCGATACTGTTTGGAGATGCCACTGAGGGTATCGCCCGGGGAGATCACATGGCTGCGCGGGCGCTTGCTCGCCTGATTGGCCGCCAGCCAGGTGCCCGGTGGGGGTTGGAATTTGAAATAGTCGACAATACCCTTGCTGAGCGATTTGGCGAGACGGCGCTGGTGGGCTGGATCTCTCAGGCGCTTCTCCTCATCCGGATTGGAGATGAAGGCGGTCTCCACCAGCATGGAGGGGATGTCGGGGGATTTCAGCACGACGAAACCGGCCTGCTGTACCCTGCGCTTGTGGGTCTTGCCCAGGGTTTTCAGCTGGTTAAACACCCGCTCGGCAGCTTCGGAGCTCGCTTGCAGGGTACCGATCTGGGAGAGGTCCAGCAGCACCGAGGCCAGCATGTCGTCCTTGTCCTCCAAGGAGACACCGCCCACCAGGTCGGCGCTGTTCTCACGCTCGGCCAACCAGCGTGCCGCCTCGCTCGAAGCGCCACGACGGGAGAGGGTGTAGACAGAGGAACCCCTGACCTTGGGATCCCGGAAGGCATCCGCGTGGATGGAGACGAACAGATCGGCCTGCGCCTCCCTGGCCTTGGCGATACGCTTGCGCAGCCCCAGGTAGTAGTCGCCGTCACGGATCAGGACGGCGCGCATGCCTCTCTTCGCGTTCAACTCATTCGCCAGTTTCCTTCCGATCGCCAACACCACGTCCTTCTCGTAGGTGCCTTGGCGCCCACGTGCGCCCGGATCCTCTCCGCCATGGCCCGGATCGACCGCGATAATCACATCCCGCTCACCGATTGATTTGTCTATCTTCACCGGCGCGCTGCGATTTTTCTTCTCTGTGGCATGGTCATAGAGATCGACGACAAGCCGATGGCCGTACTCACGGTTCGGTTTAAGTAGAAAACTTTTCGGCTTCACCGCCCCGGTCAGGTCGAAGACCACCCGAACATCATGCTTGTTACGCGGTGCGCTACGCATCCGCTTGATGACCTCGTTCTTATCGGAAGGATCGGACAGGTTCTTGGTCAGGCGGGTGTGCTTCAGGTCAAGCACCAGGCGATGGGGATTTTTTAGGGTGAAGATCTTGTGTTCAATCGGCCGGTTGGCATCGAACACCAGGCGCACATGGTCGGGAGCCGACCAGACACGCAGGCCGTTGACTTCCGACTGTTCCGCGATTGCCGGTTGCACACTGAAGAGTGTCAGGAGCAAAAATAATACGAACGACCTCATTATCCCTGGAACCTGATTGAGTGGACGTCAAGATAAAAAATAGCACGGGAACTACTTTTTTCCAATTTTTTTCGGTAGATAGCAAGCATTCCTTATGAAAAAAGTTAATGTTTGTCCCAATAACTTTGCAAGTTTTTGATAATGTGCCCGCCTTTATCGCTTGCGGCCTGGAAACTAAGCCGTCTCGAGGCTCCTTGGTGATAAATGTGGATAGTCAGATCAGGCGCCGGCAGCACACCCCGCCCCCGCTCCGGCCACTCCACCAGCAACAGGGCGTGCGGCTGCAGCAGATCCTCAATACCGAGAAACATGAGTTCCTCCGGATCAGCCAAGCGATAGAGATCAAAATGGTAACACTGCAGATCGGGCAATTCATAGGGTTCAAGCAGAGTGTAAGTCGGGCTCTTGACCCGCCCCCTGTGGCCGAGTCCGTGCAACAGCCCACGCGCCAGGGTGGTCTTGCCAGTGCCCAGGTCTCCCGCCAAATAGATGATACAGGGTAGCTCGACAACCCCAGCCAGGGCGGCTCCCAGAGCCTCCTGCTGCGCCTCCCCGGCAATCTGCAGCTCAAGCATAAGCAACTCCCTCATTGAGCAGCCTGCGCAGTTCGGGCAGCAGATCGCCCGCCAGCATGCCGATCTCACCTTTGGCGGCGGCCCGGTCGCCGGCGGCTGCGTGTAGGCTAACCCCCAGTTCGGCGGCCAGGCGCAGTGGATGAGCCTGTGCGACCAACGCGCCTATGATCCCGGTCAGCAGATCTCCCGTGCCGCCGCTAGCCATGCCCGGATTGCCGTCACTGCAGAGGGCCGGCGGATGGCTGGTGCCATCCGCTATCAGGGTGCCTGCCCCTTTCAGCACCACCACGCCACCGAATCGCTCCTGCAACGCCCTTACAGCGGCGAAGCGGTCGGCCTGGACCTGGCCGGTGGAGCAGCCAAGCAGGCGGGCAGCCTCGCCCGGATGGGGGGTGATGATGCGGTTGTCACGTCGGTCAGGATGCCGACTCAGCCAGAACAAGCCGTCGGCGTCGAGCACTGTCGGCAGGGCAGTCGCCGAGGCCGCCTGGAAAATCCGCTCAGCCCACTCATCTCGACCGAGTCCGGGCCCCAGGACAATCACCGAGGCGCGCTCGATCAAAGGTGCCAGATGCCCCCCCTCAGCCACCGCTCGGCACATCAATTCCGGCCGACCCACATTGAGTGTCGCCGCATGATCGGGATGGCTCGCCAGTGTCACCAGTCCCGCACCGCTCCTGGCGCCGGCCTCCGCCGCCAGACGGATCGCCCCCGCATAGCCCGCGCCACCGCCGATCACCAGCAGATGGCCGAAATCCCCCTTGTGTGCGGTGCGCCGGCGCTGCCCCATCAGATCGGCCAGCTTGCGCCAATCGATGCGTCGTATAGCGAGAAGCTGGCGTCCATAGACGCGGGCCGGCACATCCAGGGCATCGAAAGCGATCTCGCCACAGCAGTCGGGGCCCTCGCCGGTGAACATCCCCTGTTTCAGGCCGATAAAGCTGAGTGTCGCCTCGGCATGGATCGCGCTGCCCATGACGCGGCCGTTGTCGGCATTGAGGCCGGAGGGAATGTCCAGGGCAAAGACAGGTGCCCGATGCCGGTTGATCTCCTCGATGGCGGCGGCCCAAGATCCGGTCACATCCCGTTCCAACCCGGTGCCGAGCATGGCGTCGACAATCAGGCCGGGCTTGCCCGGCACACCTTCATAGGGCTCGATCTCTTCCCCCTGCGCGCGCCAGGCTTCGGCCATGGCCAGGGCTTCGCCACGCAGCTTCGCCGCATCCCCCAGCTGCAGCACCCTTACCCGCAGGCCACCCTGCCGTGCATGGCGGGCCAGCACAAAGCCATCACCAGCGTTGTTGCCGGTGCCACAGACCACCAGGATCTCGCTCAGGTCGGGCCAGCGCTCCTGCATCCAGTGGCAGGCCCGGCTGCCGGCCCGTTCCATCAAATCGGCACCGGAAATGCCGTACTCCTCGATGACGATGCGATCGAACTCCCGCACCTGGGCGGCGCTGTAAAGGGCATAGGGGAGTTGCTCTGTCATTGGCATGGCCCGCATCTGTTTGCTCCTGCTAAATGAGGAAGGCAAAGATACCGTGAAGTCCAGGACGCGCCAAGGCGTGTCGGTGGTCAATTGTAGGTCGGCTTACGACTAGGCATGAAAACAATACGCACGCATGTCAGACTAGCCCGTCCTTCAGGCTGGGCGGGGCGGCGAGACCAAGACAAGGACACCTTTTGCGTTGTTCAGCTATACCCTGTAATCAGCTAATATTCCAGGAATTTTCCTTAAAAACCGCAGGTTAGTATCATTGTCCAAGCAACCGGGTGAACTATCCGGGTCAGTCCCGCCAACAGATTGGCGCCCTCTGACCCGACAGATCAAACAGTGGGGCCGCGAATTGGGGCTCGATGCGGTCGGCATTGCCGACTGCGATCTGAATCAGGCCGAGCGGCGCCTCGAGGCCTGGCTCGCGGCTGGCCACCACGGCGATATGGACTACATGGCGCGACATGGCCCGAAGCGCAGCCGGCCCGAATTGCTAAAGCCCGGCACTCTGCGGGTGATCTCGGCGCGGCTCGACTATCTCCCTGAGGCTCAGCAACGGACCGAGGCGCTACTGCAGAACCCACAGACCGCCTTCATCTCTCGCTACACCTTAGGGCGCGACTACCACAAAGTGTTGCGCAAGCGGCTGCAGCGGCTGGCCGAGCGGATCAGGAGTGTCGTCGGCGGCGGTGACTACCGGGTTTTCGTCGACTCGGCACCGGTGCTGGAGAAACCCCTGGCGGAGAAGGCGGGAATCGGCTGGATCGGCAAACACACCAATCTGATCGCCCGCGAGGCGGGCTCCTGGTTCTTTTTGGGTGAGATTTATACCGACCTGCCGCTGATCCCCGACTCGCCCGCATCCTCACACTGCGGCCGCTGCCGGCGTTGCATCGACATCTGTCCGACACAAGCCATCATCGCCCCCTACCAACTCGACGCCCGGCGCTGCATCTCCTACCTTACCATCGAGCTCAAGGGCCCCATTCCCGAAATATTCAGATCAGCCATTGGCAACCGCATCTACGGCTGCGACGACTGCCAGCTGGTCTGCCCCTGGAACCGCTTCGCCCGAGTCACACGCGAACAGGCGTTTCTGCCTCGACACGGGCTCGACTGCACCGGATTGATTGCACTGTTCAACTGGAGCGAAGCGGGGTTTCTCGAACGCACTGCCGGTTCGGCCATCCGTCGTCTAGGTCATGAACGCTGGCTGCGCAATCTGGCCGTCGCCCTGGGTAACTCTCCGCCGTCGCCGGCAGTGGTTGAGGCGTTGCGCTGTCGCCGGGATTGCGCCTCTGCGCTGGTGCGCGAACATGTGGCCTGGGCCCTTGAACGTCAGCTACGAGCTGGGTGAGCCAGCCTGGTGCGGATGCATGGAACGCCTGGCCAGCCCCTCAAGCCGATGCAGATCGCCTAATCCGCAGCGTGTGTGTGGTCAAAACCATAGCGATAAGGATGTCAGCCCTCATTGTGTAGCAACGGCATCGCTGCCCGACGTGACTTCAGGGAAGACGCAGAAAGTGATCCCGGTAGTACTGGAGCTCGGTGATGGAGTCGCGGACATCG
>JASFJY010000003.1:0-22649 GCA_050119415.1 Chromatiales bacterium
GCCCAATCGACCAAAACATGGTATCCAGGTGGATGGCCCAGAAACCCATCTCCTTGGCCTCGGCGGCGCTGTGCGCAATACCCCAACTGCCGTCCGGGTGTTGTCCGAAGGTCAGGTTGGTCAAGTGATGCTTGATGTACTCACCCGAGGTCAGTGTGTCGCCGGCCATGTTTTCTACAACCTATGCATGCTGTCTGTCGTGAACCAATGTTACTACCAGCGGGATTACCACCTGCACAATCAGGTAGCCACCCAGCAGTGCGCCTATACTTAACGGAGTGATGTAGCGTATCGCAAGAAGAAACATCAATCCTGTCAGTAACAGCTTCTGGATCTCAGCTCCGAGCATGCGTCTGGCGATCCGCTCCGGCTGCTGCGCGCGATAATGTGCAAACGAGCGCCAGGCGAAATAGCCATTGGCCAATGCGGCGATCATGCCCCCCATGAAAGCGGACCAGGCTAGCGTCTTACCGAACAACAGAAACAGCAAACCCAAACATAGCGACGCCCCAAACTGAAGCGCGACAAGGGTGCGAATTTGGCTATTTCCGGTAAGCTGCATTCCGGTTCCCCGGTACCCCGTTTGAGCCTTACCAGCAAGGTCGCGAAGTATAAGGGTTCTGATATATAAGGTCAAAGGATAGCTGAAAAAAAATAATTAATGTACTTATTCAAAACAAGCTACTCCCCCTTTAAGGCCCCTGTAACTGCAGCAATAACCTGAAGCAAAGTCTACTACAGTATCCTTATATCGGCTCTGCTGAACAGGCAAAAAAACAAAAATTTACCTAAAGACACACCTACTCACGCCGCTAAACATTCAACGGCTTAAACCACCGTCAGGAAGTACCCTCGAGGTATGCAGTACAACACCTTGATATATAAGGAGACAACCATGTCCAGGATGATATGGCGGCTGGTCACATCTGCCGCGCTTCTGGCCCTTCTCATTCCCAATGCATTTGCCCAGGACCTCAAAATCGGCATACTCGCGCCCCGCGGGGAGCTAAAGGCCAACGCACGATGGCATGAGTTCGGTAATTATCTTGGCAAAGAACTCGGCAAGACGGTTACCATTGTGCCTCTGCCGCCTGCGCGTGTCACCGCTGCAGCCGATAGCGGCAAGGTTGACTTCCTTCTCTCACACTCCCCTCACACCGTCTATGTCGAACAGAAGCTGGATGCCAAGGTATTGGCCACGCTCAACACAAAGGCGGGCCCCAGATTCGGCGGCGTCATTATCTCTAAGAGTGGCAGCGGCATCGTCTCGGCCGCTGATCTAAGAGGCAAGGATGTCATGTCCCTCAAATTTAAGGCAGCCGCTGGCGCCTACATTTTTCAGACCTATCACCTACTGCAACAAGGCATCGATGCGCATAAGGATTTCGCCTCCATCCGCGAGGGCAAAAAGCAGGATGATCTGGTGCTGGCGGTCAAGAACGGTCTCATCGACGCCGCTTTTGTACGTAGCGGGCTGCTAGAGAACATGCAGCGTGAAGGAAAAATCAAAATTGAGGAGTTTGAAATCGTCGACAGGCGGGAAACGCCCGGATTTCCCTTACTGCACAGCACAGAACTCTACCCCGAATGGTGTTTGTCGGCCCTGCCTAACGCATCAGCCGAGGATACCGACAAAATAACGGCAGCGCTTTTCAAACTCACCGCCGACATGCCTGTCACAAAAAAGGCGCGAATCAAGGGCTTTGTAAAACCGGTCAAACTCGACGGTATCAAGCAGGCGCTCAAGGCCCTACACATCGCTCCCTACAGCGGATAGACAATCAAAATCAATAAACGAAATAAAGGGAATCACCATGGATGTAAATGGAACACCCTGGTTCTATCGCTACAACAACCTCGGTCTGTCAGCCAAGTTTACCCTGACACTGGGACTGATTTTTTCGCTGGTCGCCATCGTTTCCGGGTTCCTGATTACGACTCAGGTACACAAGGCGCTAGATCAGACCCTGGTCTCCTCGACCCATGTTGTGAAACAGATTTCCGAGGAGCAATTCTCCCGCACCCAGGCCTCCGTCAAATTCAATGCGGGTCAGTTGAGCAAACTGCTGGCAGCGATCGCACAGCAGCCGATTGCTGAGTTCGACCTATCCTTGCTCTCGCAATATGCGGAAATGGCGGTTGAAGACCCTGATGTTGCCTATGTCGCATTTCTCAATAAGGCCGGCAAGCCCTTCGCGAAGGCTGGCGACAAGAACTCTGCCGAAACCCTGTTAACCCAGACGGTGGTCCACGAAGAGATGACGCTTGGCAGCGTCATCTTGGGCTACACCTACAATAGGGCCAACGAGATGCTGACCGCGTTCAATAAAACGACAGACACCCACTTGAAGGAGATAAAGGAGGCCCAAGTGAGGGGCCTCCAAACCTCGATGATGAGCACGACGGCCATGTTCGCGGCCAGTACGGTGATAACCATCCTCGGCATTATCATCTTGGTCAAAAAGGTCATCACCAAGCCGCTGGCTCGCGTGGTCGAGGCCTCCAAGGCACTCGCCAATGGAGATCTCAATTCCCGCGTCGAGATCAGCAGCCGAGATGAGTTAGGGCAGCTGAGCATGGCCTTCAATGACATGGCGATGAACTTTCACGAGATTATCCTCAAGTTGACCGAAACCACTTCACGTCTGGCGGATTCAGCGGAGCATATGGCGAACATTACTGAGCAGACCAACCAAGGCGTGGGTCAACAACAGACCGATACAGAGACAGTGGCCACCGCCATGAGTCAGATGACGGCCACGGTACAAGAGGTTGCCAACAACGCTGCGGGGGCCTCCGCCTATGCCGGTGACGCACGCGAACAATCGGATGGCGGCAAGGCGATTGTCGATGAGACAATCATGGCCATCAGTACCCTCGCCGACAAGGTGGAACACGCCGCTCATGTGATCAAGGAGCTGGAAACACAAACCGTCAGCATCGGCACTGTCATCGACGTCATCAAGAACATTGCCGAGCAAACCAATTTGCTGGCGCTCAATGCCGCTATTGAGGCGGCCCGTGCCGGCGAGCAGGGACGTGGTTTCGCCGTAGTGGCCGATGAAGTACGCAATCTCGCCCAGCGCACCCAAGTGTCCACCTCTGAGATTCAGGAGATCATCGAACGGGTGCAGTCGAGTGCGGAGAAATCGGTCGCCGTGATGCTGGAAGGCCAGGAGTCGGCCTCGACCAGCGTCGAGCTGGCTACACGCGCCGGTTCAGCCCTTAACAACATCACCCAAGCTGTAGGCTCGATCACCGACATGACCATCCAGATCGCCAACGCGGTCGAGGAACAGAGCAGTGTCGCCGAAGAGATGAACCGCAATATCGTCACTATCAGCAACGTGGCCGGCGAGACCGCCAAGGCCTCAGAGCAGACCGCCGAAGAGAGTGAGTCGCTCGCCAAGCTGAGCCGCGAGCTGGGAGATATCGTGCAACAGTTTAGAATCTAACTCGAATGTTTCACGGTAATCATGTCGGGTTCTTCGTCCACTAGCGTCTACTCGGCGCTACTGAAGTTGACTGATTGGCAATTCCATAGCTCCTCACCCGTAAAGACAGAGGAACGTTTTTACGGGCGAGGAGTAAGCTTTGACCGATTATCACTCAGGCAATCGACTCGGGTCAGTTAACCTTCGAATCACCAGCCCGTGACACAATTTCATCGAGCAACGACTCCTGCCGTCCTCGACGCTCCAAGTCGTCCTTGTCTACACTCTTCAACAAATTCTGCTTGAGATGTTCGTTTTCAAGGGTAAATTCGTTTATCTCCAGATCGCTGAATGTCATCTCTTTTCCCTTTGGCACATGTACACGCTCATAACCTAAACTGTCGAGGACATGACCGGCTACCGATTCGAAGATACGTATATCCTGCTCAGATGACTCACGCAGAAATTTCCCCGTATTGTTCTGCATTACCGGCCGGGTCAACTTATCCCAGAGCGCACTTGACGAAGCTGCACGTTGTGCCTCCTCGCTATTGTGAAACTCCAGCATACCTTCCGTATAGGCAACACCCAGAAAGTCACAAAGCCTTCGACCGGTACCCTCAGGGTCTGCCGTCAACTCCTCATATGAGACTCTCATCAACCTACCCGGTCCGATCTTGTCCATCAATCCCAAAGCGATCTCCTGAACCCTCGCCCAGCCCTTGGCAATATGGTACATGTGCTTCTCGCCGACCACTGCCTTACGGAAAGAGAGGGCCACATCCCTGCCGTCGCGGTAGAGAAAAATATATTTAGGATTGCAAAAGTAGCGTTCAATATCCTCTACATAGTTGATGTTGGCTAGGCTTTTGCAGCACCAGGTATGTGCTCCCCATGCTTCCGCACAGAGATCATAGAGCACGCCATGGAGCGCCACCAAGCTCCTTTGGCTACAACGTGAAACCACCTCGTCGCGTTCAAGCTCCACCCCTTCCCAGGGCACCGGATTGAGTTCAACAAGGCGGCAGACATCATCCGCAAGTTGAAAAAAATTGTTATCGATTGAAAGATCGCCATAGTGGTCCAGCAGGGGGTGGAGCCGCTGCAGAATATGGGGTGGATGGGGTGATGCGATCTCGTTGAGCTGATTTATCATCAAGCGGAGGAGGTTAGAGCCAGAGCGCTGCATGCCGATCATGAAAATAGGTTGCATAATACTTCCTTACTATTTTCCATTGCACAAATGGGATCGCTGAACGATCCCGTTCATCTATCCGGCACGGCTTCGACTGCCGCACCTGGAGTGATATTCCGTTTATCTATTCAGTAGAAAAGCAGCCCCAGAATTCCGGCCCCGGGAATAATCCACACGACTTCCAGTTTGAATTTCAACAGGGCCAGTAGCGCAGCGGTGAAGATCAACAGGGATATGGCATTGGGTTGGGCTGTGGCCGCCACCACATAGGCGGCGGCCAGAATCATGCCGATGACACCGCAGCGGATACCTCGCATGGCGGCTTTGATTACCCGGGAGCCTTTGATTCGCTCCAGGTAACCTGCACAGACCAGCATTACCACCGCAGGTGGGGTGAAGATGCCGATAGTGGACGCGATAGCACCAAGCAGACCTGCCATTTTGTAGCCGATGAAGGCGGCGCTGATCAGAATCGGACCCGGTGTTACCTGGCCGAGGGCAATACCGTCGATGAACTCCTGGTGGGTTACCCAACCCTGGCCATCAACCACGATCTCCTGGATCAGGGGAATAAAGACGAAACCACCGCCGAAAAGCAGCAGGCTCATGCCGCCAAAGGTCATCATCAATTTACCTGCCATCAGCAGGTCGGTACTGAAAAAGGGGGCTGCCGTGGAGAGCGCTGGCAACAAAGTTGAGCTGTATAAACGCTTATCGCTCATTTTGCGTGTATCTTTGGTATCCGGCTCCGGCAATTCACTCTTCTCCAGCGGTTCCCGAAACAAAACGAATCCCACGGCGCCGGCTAAAAAAATGATACCCAATGTAATGAAAAAACCTCCGATGCCAATCAGTAATCCGCAGGCGACGGCGGCGATGAGCGTTTCCGCCAGACCTTTCAACGTCTTGCGCCCCATATTCCAGACGGTGGTGACTATGATCGCTGAAACGGCGGGGATGAAGCCCTGGAAAAATTTATTCACGGACGGTATTTCACCCCAGGTGAAATAGCCGTAGCTAAGGATGAGAATAAGGAGAAAGGTGGGCAGGGTGACAGCGATCGTTGTGGTCAGTGCACCCGCCGGGCCACGCAGTTTGTAACCCACATAGGCCACTACATTGAAGGCAATCGGTCCGGGTAGGATAGTAGCGAGGGAGATGCCGTCGAGCATCTCGTCGTGGGACAGCAACCGGCGTCTCTCTACCACGTAGTTCTGCACCACGGAGATGAGAGCCATGAAACCGCCGAAAGCGGTGGAGCCGATCTTGAGAAAAGTCCAGAAAAGGGCGCTGAGGCTGGCGTTTTCGACTGCACACTGCGTGTTGGAAGCATTTTTTTGCATGGCGCTAGTAATCTCCTCTGATGAACTGCAAACGTCAGGAGGCTCACTCGCGCAAACGCTATCCCTGCCAAGAAAGGCTAGCCAGGAGAGCTAGAGAACTTTTCCCTAAGTCGCAAACTATTACTTGAGGCTCTTCCGCAGAATCAGTGGATGGCCGGGCAGTAATAAGAATGATTTTTTGAGTATTCCGTCTAACTTCTGGCAGTAGTGAAGCGCTTGCAACAACTCACCAGAACATCAAGGCAGAATATAGTAAAAACTATCCTTAATCCTGAGCAAAAATTCAAGTCATTACTTGATATGACTGAGAATGCCTTCCAGCTCATCCAGACTGTTATATCCAATCGTTATTTTACCGGATCCTTTGGCGCCTTGTTTCAGGTCGACTTTTGCGCCCAGTCTTTCCGACAGGTCATTCACCAATCGACGCACATCCGGGTCAACTGGCGTTGCAGCATGCTGGTGCTTCGCCTCTTCGCCCACACTCTGCAATCGGCGCACCAGACGTTCGGTCTCGCGCACCGATAAGCCCCGCTTGACCACCTGGTCGGCGGCCTTGCTCTGGGCATCCCCCTGCAGACCGAGCAGGGCGCGTGCATGGCCCATCTCCAGACGGCGGGTCTCCACCAACTGTTTCACATCATCGTTGAGTTCCAGCAGACGCAGTAGGTTGGTCACCGTAGTGCGGGACTTACCCACCGCCTTGGCCACCTCCTGGTGGGTCAGACCGAACTCGTGCAGCAACCGGCTCAGGGCATTGGCCTCTTCCAGCGGATTGAGATCCTCGCGCTGGATGTTCTCGATCAAGCCCATGGCCATGGCCGCCTCTTCGGTGACCTCCTTAATCACCACGGGAATCTCATCGAGGCCGGCCTGCTGGGCGGCGCGCCAGCGGCGCTCACCGGCGATCAGTTCATAACGATCGTTCTCCACGGGCCGTACCACCACCGGTTGGATCACCCCCTGGGCAGCGATGGAGTCGGCCAGCTCGCGCAGGGCATCGGGGTCGAATTCACGTCGGGGCTGATAACGGCCACGTTGGATCAGATCGACCGGCAACCGGTTGAGACGCTCTTTCGCCTCCCCAGCGCTCGTCGGTACGGGCGCAGATTCGTTCTGCACACCACCCAGCAGAGCGTCGAGACCGCGCCCCAGACCTCGTTTCTTAGCCGCCATAGTGCTCTTCTCTTACATCAACATGGGTCGAACTTTTATCTGACTCTCGCAGACGGTGCCGGCGCACCAGTTCACTGGCCAGGGCCAGGTAGGCCATTGCCCCACGAGAGGTTTTGTCGTACAGCAAGATCGGGATACCGTGACTCGGCGCCTCAGCCACCCGCACGTTACGGGGGATAATGGTGTTGAAGACCGCTTCCTTGAAATGGGACATCAGCTGCCCCGAGACATCGACCGCCAGATTGTTGCGCGGATCATGCATGGTGCGCAAAAAACCTTCGATCTGCAGTTGCTGGTTAAGGTGATTACGGATCTGCTCGATGGTACTCATCAGGGCCGAGAGCCCTTCAAGGGCATAATATTCGGTCTGGATCGGGATCAGTACCCCGTTCGCAGCCACCAGTGCATTCAAGGTTAGCATGTTGAGCGAGGGGGGACAGTCGACCAGGATGTAGTCATAGTCCTGCTTCACCGGAGACAAGGCCAATTCGAGTCGCTTCTCCCGCATCGAGCTGTTCATCAGCCCCACTTCCGCCGCAGTCAGGTCGGCATTGGCCGGTAGCACATCGTAGCCTGCTTCCGGCGTATGCTGCACGGCCTCGCGTACACCGGAATCACCGAGCAACACCTCACAGCTCGAACGTTCGAGATGGTGCTTGTCGATGCCGCTGCCCATGCTGGCGTTGCCCTGGGGATCCATGTCCACCAGCAGCACACGCTTTTTCATGGCCGCCAGGCAGGCCGCCAGATTCACCGTGGTAGTTGTCTTGCCAACGCCACCTTTCTGGTTGGCCACTGAGATGATATATCCCATGATCTGTCTACTTGATTCCGCTGAGTCGGTAACCGCTTATCATAAACGGAGAGTCGCCGGAGGGATACACTTGCAAGTCTCAAGCCGGTCCGCTTTCTGCGCAAGGGTGCAGCGATTGCGAATTTTCATCCCCTCAGACTGATCCGGCGAAACTCGCCGGGTGGGGGGTGGAGCGGATCAAGCGGTTCCTCACGCAGACCTACATACTCGATCCGGAATTAATCGGAATTTTATTAAATATCAATCTGTTGCTAGACCTTTAACTTCAACCAGGCAACGAGTACCTTGCGTGTAGGGAACTGTTAGGGGAATGACATGGCTTTCTATTCCCTGGTCCAAGGCCGCCAGCTCGCTCTCCGCCTTATCGGCCTTCATCGCCAGCAGCCGCGTACCGGGGCGGCGCAGGCGCGCCGTTAGCTCGAACATGCGGGGTAGGGCGGTGAATGCACGGGCAATCAGGGTATCGAAGCCCTCTTCCGGGCGGTAACTCTCCAGCCGTTGCTGTACTGCCTCCACATTCCCAAGCCCCAGCTCCAACACCGCCTGGCGCACGAATCGGATCTTCTTACCGTTGCTGTCGAGCAGCACGAAATTCATCTGTGGCCGCATAATCGCAAGGGGAATACCAGGCAGTCCCGGGCCGGTGCCCATGTCGAGGCAGCGCTGACCCCACAGGTGCGGCAACACTGCAAGGCTGTCGAGCAGGTGGCGGCCGACCATTTCCAACGGATCGCGCACCGCGGTGAGGTTATAGGCCTTGTTCCATTTCACCAGTAAGGTCAGGAACTGCAACAACAACCGTTCCTGCGACTCATCCATGGCGAGGCCTAGGCTGCACATGCCCTGACACAACCGTTCCCGGCAGGCACTTCGATCGTAGGTTTCGAGCATCAGGCGGAACGCTTTTTCAAATGGATCAGCAGCAGGGAGATGGCAGCGGGAGTCACCCCGGGTATGCGGCTCGCCTGTCCCAGGGTCTGGGGACGGTGACGCAGAAACTTCTCGCGCACCTCGATAGAGAGACCCCTCACCACCCTATAGTCGAGATCCTCCGGCAACACCACCGCCTCATTGGCACGATGCTTCTCGATCTCATCCTGCTGGCGATCGATATAACCGGCATACTTGGCCTGCACCTCCAGCTGTTCGATCACTTGGGGATCCTCCACTCCCGGAGCCAGCCGCGGCAGGCTTGTCAGCTCGCGGTAGGCCACACTCGGCCGCGCCAGCAACTGCAGGGCATTGGCCTCTCTCGAGAGGGGCCCACCGAGTATCTCGGCCTGCTCCGGCACGACATCGACAGGTTGCAGCCAGATGGCGCCGAGCCGTTGCTGTTCCCGCTCAATGGCATCGCGCTTGCGGCTGAAAACCTGCCAGCGCGCGTCTTCCACCAGTCCGAAGCGCCGCCCGATCTCGGTAAGTCGCAGATCCGCATTGTCCTCTCGCAGCAGCAGGCGGTACTCGGCCCGGCTGGTGAACATACGATAGGGCTCCAGGGTGCCACGGGTAATCAGATCGTCCACCATTACGCCAAGATAGGCCTCGTCGCGGCGCGGGCACCAGGACTCCTGCCCGCGCTGGTAACGCACTGCGTTGAGGCCCGCCAGCAGGCCCTGGGCGGCCGCCTCTTCGTAACCGGTGGTGCCGTTGATCTGACCGGCGAAGAACAATCCCTGAATAAAGCGTGTCTCCAGTGACGCCTTGAGATCACGGGGATCGAAGAAGTCGTATTCGATGGCGTAGCCGGGCCGGGTAATATGGGCCTGTTCGAAGCCCTTCATGGAGCGCACCAATTCTAGTTGGATGTCGAAAGGCAGACTGGTGGAGATGCCGTTTGGATAGACCTCGTGGGTGTCCAGCCCCTCGGGCTCGATAAAGATCTGATGCGATGTCTTGTCGGCAAAACGCACGATCTTGTCCTCAATGGAGGGACAGTATCGCGGACCTACTCCCTCGATGACACCGGTATACATTGGGGAGCGAGAGAGGCCGCCGCGGATGATCTCGTGGGTAAGCTCGTTGGTATGGGTGATATGACAGCTCACTTGCGGCGGATGATCCTCTTGTCTGCCAAGAAAGGAGAAAAGCGGTGTGGGTTTATCGCCCGGCTGTTCCGCCAGCTTAGCGTAATCAATGGTACGGCCGTCGATGCGTGGCGGGGTGCCGGTCTTCAGCCGTTCGACCCGGAGCGGGAGTTCGCGTAGACGTCGGGAGAGGGCGTTTGATGGCGGATCGCCGGCGCGGCCACCCTGGTAGTTGCTGAGCCCGATATGGATGCGCCCCCCGAGAAAGGTGCCCACCGTCAACACCACCGCGCGAGCGCTGAACTTGAGCCCCATCTGGGTAACCACACCGGTGACCTGTTCCCCCTCTACCAGAAGATCGTCAACTGCCTGTTGGAAAAGCTGCAGATTAGGTTGGTTCTCGAGGGCATGTCGGATCGCCGCCTTGTAGCGAATGCGGTCGGCCTGGGCGCGGGTTGCCCGCACCGCCGGCCCCTTGCGTGAATTTAGAATGCGAAACTGGATCCCCCCCCGGTCGGCAGACTGTGCCATGATACCGCCAAGGGCGTCTATCTCTTTGACCAGATGCCCCTTGCCGATGCCGCCGATGGCCGGATTACAGCTCATCTGCCCCAGGGTCTCGATATTGTGGCTGAGCAGTAGGGTGCGGGCGCCCATGCGCGCTGCCGCCAGGGCTGCCTCGGTACCTGCATGGCCGCCGCCTACTACGATGACATCAAATTTATCGGCAAAAAACATGGTTTGAATCAAATGCTAGGGAGTATAACCAGCGGATAGTTTAGCCGATATGGATGGTTAGGGTCAGAGAGCAAGAACGCTTTCCGATGCAAAACCGTCTATAAGTTTAAAGGTATCCCGCCATACCGTTAGCCTGAATATTTCATCCGGGAACGCCCTGCGCCCTGTTTGCCTGTTGGGTGCGGCTTGCCGCACCATATGGAAAACTGTGCAAAATAGAGGCCCTATCTCAGGCTGGAGAAAAGCTGCATGCATGTAGAATTAAAACGTCTCGTCGACACTGCCGGTGAAATCCTCCTTGGCAAGAGCCACGTCATCAAGCTGGCGCTCGCCTGTCTGTTGGCACGCGGACATCTGTTAATCGAGGATCTTCCCGGTGTCGGCAAGACCACCCTGGCCCACACGTTGGCCCATCTGCTCGGCCTCCATTACCAGCGCATCCAATTCACCAGCGACATGCTCCCCTCCGATATCACGGGTGTCTCAATTTTTCAGCAGGAGAAACAGCGTTTTCAGTTCCATCCGGGCCCCCTCTTCGCCCAGCTGGTGCTGGCCGACGAGATCAACCGCGCCACACCCAAGGCGCAGAGCGCCTTGTTGGAAGCAATGGAAGAGCGTCAGGTTACCGCCGACGGTCAGACCCACACGCTACCCGATCCCTTCTTCGTCATCGCCACGCAAAATCCACTCCACCAGATAGGCACCTTTCCGCTGCCGGAGTCCCAGCTCGATCGCTTTCTCATGCGTATCCACATCGGTTATCCGGAGCGGAGCGCGGAACGCGGCCTGCTTGCAGGTGAGGATCGTCGCACCATGCTCCAGCGCCTGCCGGCGGTGATGACACCGGCACAGCTGCAGCAGCTGATGCTGAAGGTCCACAAGGTTCATGTAGCCGACGCCTTGCTCGACTACTGTCAGGATATTCTCGACCATACCCGTCATTCACCCGATTATCAGCACGGTCTTTCGCCACGAGCCGGATTGGCCATGCTGCAAAGCGCCAAGGCCTGGTCTCTCATCGAGGGGCGACCTCAGGTTTTGCCCGAAGACATGCAGGCCATTCTTCCCTCCACCATCGGCCACCGTCTACAACCAGCCGGTGAGATCATCGGCGAGGGCGGTGGCGGACTTGTTGACCGCTTGCTGGCGGCGGTACCGATCCCCTAAGCATGGCCCGCATCCCTATCCCCGGCTGGCTGCTGCGTTTACGTCGACAAGCCCGCAGTGATGGTCATGGCGGCGTAGTGATCCGACCACGCAGCCTCTATATTCTGCCGACCCGTCAGGGCCTGATGCTGGCTCTGATTCTGGTATTGATGCTGCTCGGTTCCATCAACTATGGCAGCAACCTGGGCCACCTGGTTACATTCCTGCTGGGCGGAATCTGGCTTTCGGCAATACTCCATACTTGGCGTAATCTGCTGGGTATCAGTCTGCGCGCAGGCCAGGTGGCCCCGGTTTTCGCCGGTCAGGACGCTCTGTTTCAGATTCGGCTCGACAACCCCTCCGGCGTCGATCGTTTCGGAATCTCCTTGATGCATAGCCAGCATCGAGGCGAGACGGCTGATATTCCCGCCGGTGAGCACCGTATGCTACGCCTACCTTTGCCGACCAAGCGACGCGGTATTCTGCAACTACCGGAGATCAGCATCAGAACCGTCTATCCCCTGGGCCTGTTCAAGGCATGGAGCTATGCCGAACTACAGATTAGCTGTCTGGTCTACCCGAAACCGGCCACTTCCGGAACACCCCCGGTGGAGGCCAGCTATACCAGCAGCGATGATGGCGATCGGGGTGTCGGTGCTGATGATTTTGTCGGCCTGCGAGGCTATCGCCCGGGTGACGCGCCCCGGCACATTGATTGGAAAGCCTTCGCGCGCCAGCGCGGTCTCTTGAGTAAACAGTTCGGCGGCGACCGAACCGAACAGCTGCAGCTCGATTGGGATCTACTGCCAGCGATCGGCACCGAGCAGCGACTCAGTCTGCTTTGCCGATTTATCCTGCAGGCGGAGGGAGAGTCTCACTCCTATATTCTGCGTCTGCCCGGCATCAGTATCGGGCCGGGGCATGGAGAGAGACACAAACGGCAATGTCTCTCCGCCCTGGCCAGTTACCGGGAAAGCGCATGAGACCTACCACCGATCAAACCCTTACCCCGGGACTGCAACTGCAGCTCTATCTACTTACCGGGCTGGTGCTGCTACCCCATGTGACCAACCTGCCAATCGCGGTCAGCCTTTTTCTCTTCGCCGCTTTGGGATGGCGACTTATCAGCCTGCACCTACCACGCCTGCAGCCGAGTCGATGGATATTGGTTTCGGTCACCCTGATCGGTGTGATAATTGTCTACAACGAGTATCAAACTTTGCTCGGGCGTAATGCGGGTGTCTCCCTGATCTCTGTGATGCTGGTGTTAAAGACACTCGAGGTGCGTAAAAGGCGCGATCTTACCGTCACGGTTTTCATCGCGTACTTTGTCATTGTCACCCAGTTTCTCTACAACCAGTCTTTTTTCCTGCTGCTCTATATGCTGCTGATACTGATCGGTCATACTTCACTTCTGTTGGTAATAGAGCAAGTAACCCCGCCCAATCAGTTTCTCGAGCCCTATCGCAAAACCTTCTGGATCACGCTACAGGCGTTGCCGATTGCTCTTATCCTCTTTGTCTTATTTCCCCGCCTGACCCAACCACTTTGGCATTTCGGATATCAATCCAGTGCACGCACAGGACTCAGCGAAAGGATCAGCCCTGGAAGCATCAGTAATTTGATTCAATCCTCAGAGATCGCTTTTCGCGTCAATTTCAAACAGACGCCACCCGCGCGGGAGGATAGCTACTGGCGTGCTTTGGTGTTATGGGACACGGACGGCTTCAGCTGGTTTACGCGCAAAGACCAACCGCTGCCAACTTCGTTGCCAAAAATACAGTGGCAAGGAGATCCGGTGGAATACACGGTCTTTCTTGAGCCTCATCGCAAAAGATGGCTGTACGCCTTGGATCTACCCGCACAAACAACGGAAACATCCTCCCTCACAACGGATTTTCTGCTGCGCAACAACAAGCCGATAAATCAGCCTATAAAGTACGAAGGGCTCTCCTATCTCAATTATCGTTTCATGTCTGTCCCAGATGCCCAGTTAGAGCGTGCTCTGAGGCTAGGCGATGGCATCACCCTTCGTCAACGCCAGTTGGTGAGCGCTTGGCAAGCGGACGGTGCTGATGCGTGGACGATAATACAAAGAGCACTCGACTACTTTCATGAAAAGCCTTTTGTCTACACACTCAATCCACCCACGTATTTAAAGAATCCGGTGGAACAGTTTCTGTTCGAATCCCGGGAAGGATTCTGTGAGCACTACGCCTCCGCCTTCACTCAACTGATGCGACTTGCCGGCGTCCCGTCACGAATGGTGATCGGCTATCAAGGAGGCGAGTACAACCACCTCGGTGATTACTACACCATCAGGGATTACGACGCACATGCCTGGAGCGAGGTTTGGATTGACCAACAAGGATGGGTGCGCGTCGATCCTACAGCCGCGGTTGCCCCTGAGCGCGTGCGCAGCGCAATACAACCAGGGCTGGGATCGATTGGCGAACCGGCACGCTTCATAGAGATTCGCCAAGGTCTAGTCTTTTCCGCACTCGATAATCTCGGCATGTTGCTTGACGCAGCCGAGATCAACTGGCGCTTCTGGGTCCTGGGTTACAGTCGCAATCAGCAGTTCAGCTTACTGCGGGAGATCGGACTCGATTTTCTCTTCGCCGGCGGCTGGGCATGGGCCACATTGGGTCTGATCTATATGGTACTGCTCCTGATTGGCCTTCGTCTGGTGTGGAAAGGACAGCGAAAACAGCCGTCCGTGGTTCGTCTTTATCAGCACTTCTGCAACCGCATGGCCGCTATCGGACTGCCTCGCTCACCCCAGGAGGGACCCTTGGACTACTCGTTGCGAACCTGTAGCCAACGCCCCGATCTGGCGCCGCAGATCCAGGCTATCACCCGGCTCTACATCGGACTGCGCTACGGAGCGCGTCAAACCCGCCCTCAACGTCAGGCCTTTGTAGAGCGGGTAAGAGCTTTCAGACCCCGCCGGGTCAATCGTGAAGGATAGCGTAGAGCCGGTCCTTCAGTAGCAGCCGGCGTTTTTTCATCTCTTCTATGTGAAAGTCGGAGACCGGCGTGTTCAGCTCTTCAAGGCTGCGAATATGGGCGTCGAGCCAGTCGTATTCGTCCATCAGATTATGAAAAACTTGATTGTTTTCACGCATCTCGGCGATCTTTTCGGCGTATTCCGGAAATTCATGCAGTAGATCGTGTGGTTCGCCCAGCATATCGGTCTCCATAAAGTAAGTTCATTGACTATTCATACACATAACGCCTTGAAATCGCCGTGACTGCAATGTGCCGGATCAAGGTTTTAACTATTTACCGATGCAGAATGTGGAAAAGATCCTTCCAAGCAGGTCATCGGCGCTGAATTCACCGGTGATTTCCGATAATGCCTGCTGTGCCAAACGCAAATCTTCCGCCAGCAGCTCACCGGCCTGTTGTTGCGCCAGCATGGCGGCACCCTGATCCAGGTGCTGCAGCGCCCGCTCCAGTGCATCCAGATGCCTGCGACGGGCCATGAACTCACCCCCGGCCGGAGTCCTATAGCCGACACAGCCTTTGAGGTGCTCGATCAGCAGTTCCAGACCCTGGCCATTGCGTGCGGCGATGGCCACCTCGACGCCCTCATCGGTTTCACGTATTTCCGCATCTCTGCCACTCAGATCGATCTTGTTACGCACCAGTGTCAAGGGAACCTTGGACGGGAGCTTGCTCCGATCCAGCGCCAAGTGAGAGGGATCGGCTTGGTCGTCGAAAACCCAAAGGATTCGATCGGCCTGCTCGATCTGTTCAAGCGCGCGACGTATACCCTCCGCCTCCACCGGATCGTCGCTCTCCCGCAGGCCGGCGGTATCGATAATATGAAGTGGCAAACCGTCGAGCGTGATGCGCTCGCGCAAGATGTCCCGGGTAGTGCCGGGTATCTCGGTAACGATGGCCGATTCGTAGCCGGCCAGGGCATTCAAAAGACTCGATTTACCCGCATTAGGTCGACCCGCTATGACCAGGGTCATGCCGTCCCTGAGCAGTCGACCCGTGTGAGCGTTTTGCATAACCTGCCTGGTATGATCGATGATATCACGTAAGTTAGTGCTTACTTTTCCATCGCTAAGGAAGTCAATCTCCTCTTCAGGAAAGTCGATAGAAGACTCCACATAGAGCCGAAGCTGAATCAACCGCTCAACCAACCCCTCGATCTCTTGCGAGAAAAAACCCTGGAGGGTACGACTGGCAAGACGTGCCGCGGCGGCCGATTCGGCATCGATCAGATCGGCGATAGCCTCTGCCTGTAGCAGATCGAGTTTGTCGTTGATAAAAGCGCGCTGACTGAACTCTCCAGGCCCGGCAAGGCGCGCGCCCAATTGCAGGCAGCGTTGCAGCAACAGGTCCATCACCACCGGTCCGCCGTGACCCTGCAACTCCAACACGTCTTCACCGGTAAAGGAGTGTGGGCTGGGAAAGAAGAGGGCGATACCTTGGTCTATGACCTCACCAGCGGCATCCTGGAAGGAGCAGAATCGGGCGGTGCGTGGGGCCGGCAGCTCACCGGTGATCGCTTCGGCTATGTCACGACACTTTGCGCCGCTGATGCGGACGATGCCGACACCGCCGTGACCCGGCGGTGTGGCGACAGCGGCGATGGTGTCAGGGGACGACATCGCAGAGGAGCAGTATCGCCTAGCTGGCCATCTTCTCGATCTTGCGGGTGATATACCACTGCTGAGCGATAGAGATGATGTTGTTGACCACCCAGTAAAGTACCAGACCCGCTGGAAAAAAGGCGAAGAAGACGGTGAAGACGAAGGGCAGGCTCATCATGATTTTTGCCTGCATCGGATCGGGCGGCGCCGGATTCAACTTCTGCTGGATAAACATGGAGACACCCATGATTAACGGCAGGATAAAGTAGGGATCCTTGTCAGAGAGACTTTGGATCCAGAGAATCCAGGGTGCCTGACGCATCTCTACCGTCTCCAGCAGTACCCAGTAGAGGGCGATGAAGACCGGGATCTGAACCAGAATCGGCAGACAACCGCCGAGTGGATTGATCTTCTCCTTCTTATACATCTCCATCATGGCCTGGTTGAGCCGCTGCTTATCGTCGCCGTAGCGGTCACGCAGGGCCTGCAGACGCGGCGTCATTTTGCGCATGTTGGCCATCGACTTATAGCTCGTCTCGGAGAGCTTGTAGAAGGCCGCCTTGATAAGCAGGGTCAGGATAATGATTGACCAACCCCAATTACCGATAAAATCGTGGATGGTATCAAGCAACCAGAAAATCGGTTTAGCGATCACCGTCAACCAGCCATAATCAACCGTCAGTTCCAAACCCTCGGCAATTTGCTCCAGCTGCTCCTGCAGTTTAGGGCCAACATAGAGTTGACGAGTCAGCGTCTCCTGACTACCGGCTGCGACATTAAACGAGGGCGAGTAACTGCCGAGCAGATACTTACCGCCGGCAAGCGCATTGGTGTAGTAGTGATCCACCTGATCCTTGGGCGGAATCCAGGCACTGAGGAAGTAGTGTTGAATCATCGCCAACCAGCCCCGGTCGGAATCGATGCTCAGACTCTTCTTCGACATGTCATCGAAGTCAATCTTGTCGTATTTATCCTTGGGGTTATAGATCACACCGCCCGTATAGGTATAGGTTGTAAAACCGGACCCATCCTCAGGTTCTGTACGCTGAAGTTGACCGTAGTCACGAGCCGCCCAATTAGCCCCTGATTGATTGTCGATCTCATAGCGCACATCCAGCAGATAACTACCCCGTTTCAGAATGATGTGCTTGACCACTGTGACACCGTCGCCACTGCGCCAAGTGAGTGGGATGTCAATCTCATCCACGCCCTCTGTCAGGGTATAGTGAGACTGTTCAGCAACATAGCGTGATTTATGGGTCGGCGCTGATCCCTGATCGCTACCCATTAGGCCAGACTGAGCGATGTAGATGTTAGGTCTGTCGGGCGAAAAGAGCTCAACCTTCTGTTCAGGCTCGTTGAGGGCGACGGGATACTCGAGAAGCAGCGCCCGTTGCACCGTACCACCGATGGTCGATATTTCGAGTTTGAGTAGATCGGTTTCCGCTGTAATGATCTCAGCATCGCCCTCTCGGGTTCCCAACTCACCCGTCGGTACACGACTCTTAACAGTAGGCACATCAGCAGCCACCTGCGCACTCGGCACAGCAGCCAGTCCGGCATCGGAACTTTCCGATGTGGATTGTGCCGAATCGGCGCCGTTCCTGGCTGGTGTGGCATAATCCTGTTGCCAGGCTTGGTAAATCATCAAGCCCAGAAAGGCCAGGGTGAAGAATAGGATCAGACGTATGTTATCCATGTAACTGCTTTTTCGTAGGTTCGGGTACAGGATCGACACCACCCTTGTGCCACGGATGGCAATGGGACAGTCGCCGCAACGAGAGCCAAAGCCCCCGCAGCACTCCATGTTTCTCGACCGCTTCCACGGCGTAGGCGGAGCAACTTGGGTAGAAACGACAGTGCTGGCCGAGGAAAGGACTCAGGACTGTCTGATAGGCCTTAATCAAGAAGATCACTAGCAGACGCATTGTTCAGCCACTCTCTTCCAATGTTGATGCAATGATTCGAAACAGTCGCGATTGTCGGCTCGACTCGCACCCTGCCTGGCCACCACCACCAGGTCAAGACCTACAAGCCGGTGTTGGTGAATTCGAAAACTCTCACGGATCAACCGCTTAATCCGGTTACGATCAACAGCCCGTCGGCTGATCTTTTTCGAAACTGCTAGACCTAGTCGCGATCGCTGAAAACCACTGGAGCATGCCAGCACCAAAAAACAACGATCAACGGAGCGTAGACCATCGCTAAAAACCCGACGATAATCGCCGGGTTTCAATAATCTTCGATATCGGGGAAATCTACACCCCGCCTCGCTGGGCAAGCCCGTCGATCAGGTCGCTAGACGAGCACGACCTTTGGCACGCCGCGCATTGATGACCTTGCGACCGTTGCGAGTTGCCATGCGGGCACGAAAGCCGTGGGTGCGCGCTCTTTTCAGATTGCTAGGTTGAAAAGTTCTTTTCATAGCTCTATACCGGTTAATCCTCAGGAAAACCGAAAACGATTCCTGTCGAAAAAAGAGGCGTAGAGTAGTCGCTTTAACTACAGTCTGTCAATAGAAGCATACGCAAAAGGTGGTATTAACAGCTGTTAATTAAACTGTGGATAACTTACCGCTTGGGTAGTAGACTTGTGCCTCCCGAAAACGACCACCGGGAGCCTCCTGTCATCGTCGTGTTTCCTTACGGCAGACCGATTGAACGCACGACTACATCACCTTGGAGAGAAGCCTTGGATCTTTGGCAACGCTGTGCAGAACAACTGGAGCAGGAGCTGCCGGCCCAGCAGTTCAACACCTGGATTAGACCACTACAGGTTATTGAAGAAGCCCAAGAACTCAAGCTGCTAGCCCCAAATCGCTTTGTCTTGGACTGGGTGAAGAACCACTATCTGGAAACCATCAAGAACTTACTTCTTAAACTCAGTCCCGGTGCCTCGCCCCAGGTCAGTGTTGAAATCGGCACACGTAAAAAACCCCAATTAATCAACAAGCTGGAACCTAACCAACATCAGGCTGGTTCTCCAGTTCGCACCGTTCCCATCGAGAGTAATCTAAATCCTAATTTCGTATTTGATACCTTCGTTGAGGGTAAGTCAAACCAACTGGCACGCGCAGCCTCCATGCAGATCGGCGAAAACCCCGGCAAAGCCTACAATCCCCTCTTCATCTATGGCGGAGTAGGCCTCGGCAAGACCCACCTGATGCATGCTGTCGGCAATATGATGTTGAAGAAGAACCCACAAGCCAGAGTGGTATACCTCCATTCGGAACGTTTTGTCGCGGAAATGGTGAAGGCACTACAGCACAACACCATCGACCAATTCAAAAAGAAATACCGCTCGGTCAACGCCCTACTGATCGACGATATCCAGTTCTTTGCCGGTAAGGAGCGCTCCCAAGAGGAGTTCTTTCACACCTTCAATGCCCTGTTCGAATCACAACAACAGATCATTCTCTCCAGCGACCGCTTCCCCAAGGAAGTGACCGGTCTGGAAGAACGCCTGAAATCACGCTTCGGCTGGGGACTGACCGTGGCCATCGAACCACCGGATCTGGAAACCCGCGTTGCGATTCTGCAAAGCAAAGCGCTGCAACTGAACGCTGAGTTGCCCAGTGAAGTCGCTTTTTTCATGGGCAAACGCATACGTTCGAATATTCGTGAGCTGGAGGGGGCCCTGCGACGGGTCATCGCCAATGCCACCTTCACGGGCAAGGAGATCAATCTCGACTTTGCCAAGAACGCCTTGCGCGACATGATAGCGGCACACGACAAACAGGTGACCATAGAGAATATCCAGAAGACCGTTGCCGAGTATTTCCAGATCCGCACTTCGGACCTGCTTTCTGCAAGACGCAGCAGATCAATCGCGCGCCCACGACAGATCGCCATGACATTGGCCAAGGAGTTGACCAATCATAGCCTGCCCGAGATCGGCAGCGCCTTTGGCGGCCGGGATCATACCACCGTGATACACGCTACGCGAAAAGTGAAGGAGTTACGCGAAAGTGACGCTCGCATCGCAGAAGATTATTCAAACCTGTTGAGAACACTCAGTAGTTGATGTGGATAAATTGTAGGAAAAATCAGTTAATATCCAGGTATCGATCTGTCCACAGATGATCAACAGGAAACCGGCAGGCTGACAAGCCTAATACACACAGAGTTATAAGCTATAAAATATTTTATAAATCAATTACTTAGCGGTATTTAATGCGAATTTAGCCGGTCCCTAACAATAACAACAGATTATATATATTTAACAGAATTTATAATAAGGCCGAGTGGATAACATGAAGATAGTCACCGATAGGGAAAACTTACTTGAACCACTTCAAAAGATTGCTGCCGTCGTTGAGAGACGACAAACACTACCAATCCTAGCCAATATACTGATTAATGCAGGTAGCAACGGGATACAGATGACGGCTACAGACTTAGAAGTCGAGCTTAAAACCAAAGCGAGTGCCAATTGCGAAGGAGAGGTGGATTTCACCGTTCCAGCCAAAAAAATACTTGATATCACTAAAGCTCTGCCGGAAGGTGCCATCATCAATATTGAGATAAATGGTGATAAGGCAAAACTCCAATCGGGGAGAAGTCGCTTCTCCCTTAGCGTTCTTCCGGCTCAAGACTATCCGGTCATAGAACCAACACCCAGCAACATCGCTCTTACAGTAAATGAGGGGTTGTTCAAGCGACTGATAGAAAAAACACAATTCGCAATGGCGCAACAGGATGTACGTTATTACCTAAATGGAATGTTGCTGGAGCTCGCCAATGGGGACATCCGTACGGTCGCTACTGATGGACATAGACTAGCCCTCAGCCAATCCAATGATGTGGTCAGCAAGGAAATCAATATCCAGGTAATACTCCCTAGAAAGGCCGTGATAGAACTGGGTCGGCTGCTTAGTGACCGAGACGAGGAGATCAAGATAGAGCTAAGCAACAGCTACATAAAGATAATGCTTGAGAACTCGGTATTCACATCCAAATTAATAGATGGAAGATTTCCTGAGTATCAACGCGTCATGCCATCAGGTTCTGACAAAGAGGTAGAAGCGAATAAAGGCAATTTGCGTCAGTCATTAAATCGGGCGTCCATATTGTCTAATGAAAAATATCGTGGTATCCGATTCAGCTTGCAGCCGAATCTTCTACAGCTTCAGGCGCACAATCCAGAGCAGGAAGAGGCAGAAGAGGAACTGGAGGTCCAATACCAAGGCGATGAACTCAACATAGGATTCAATGTCGGCTATCTCATTGATGCCATCTCGGTCATTGAAGAAGACGAGGTCATCATTGAACTTAAGGACACAAACAGCAGCGCGCTCATGTACGGTAAAGGTAATGATGAGAGTAAATATGTCATCATGCCCATGCGTATATAGATAAAACTCCAAGCTAAGGAAAGCCGGTGCAGCAAATAGTGAGCACCGGCTTTTTTATTCCAAGAGCGTGTTCATAAAGACAATAAAAATAGAGAATCTCAGAAATATCGCGCACGCAGAAATAAATTTCACAAACAATATCAATATACTTTTCGGAGACAACGGCGCGGGAAAAACCACACTGCTGGAAGCCATCTACTTACTCGGTCGCGCCAAAAGTTTTAGAACCAATAATAAAACGGGTCCAATAGCGAAGGGGAGTGAGAGATTAACGCTCTTTGCAACTGTGGAAAACGACAAGCATCATCTCGTTCGTGTGGGATTCACCAGGAAGGGTAACGAAACAACTATCAAGATCAATGGACAATCGGTCAACAAACTCTCAGTTCTTGCCAATACACTTCCGATTGCACTGGTTACACCGCAATCTCATCGACTCATTGAAGAGGGGCCTGAAAATCGAAGGCGCATATTGAATTGGGGTGTGTTCCACGTGGAACATACATTCAAGACACTCATGGGTGATTACACCAGGTCTCTTTTACAACGTAATAATGCTTTAAAAAAGAGGTCAACCGACCTTAATGCTTGGAGTAGCAAGTTGGCAGAATGTGCCTTAGCTGTGAGTGAAAGACAGCATAACTATTTTATGCATTGGAGGGAGGAATTGTCAGGGATGAGTAAAAACATCCCTTTTTTAGAAGACCTGGAAATAGTTTTTTATAAAGGTTGGCCTGGTGGGGCTGATTTTAAGGACCTTCTTTTTAGTCGAGAAGCAGTTGATCGTGATAAGGGGTTTACAAGCATAGGACCCCA
>JASFJY010000004.1:0-21440 GCA_050119415.1 Chromatiales bacterium
AGTTTTGAAGCGTGGAGTGAGTTGTGGCAGGTGATGGATATAACAGAAGCCAATTGGCTGCCGGATGATGCCTGGGAGGGTGAAAATACTCTTTCAGTTAGGTTAACGGATAATGCATCCTGGGTCGTGACAGATACGTCCAACCTCACAGCTTTAACGCTGGAAGAAGGGTCTGTGATCAGGGGGCTTAGAGGCCGGCAGGTCGTTATGACCGTTGACGGGGAAACGACGGAGATAGAAGCCGGCACCTACAAGGGCGATATTCAGTTAACCCTGTGCAGTGATCATGAACCAGAATGCGGAGAGAAGGAATACTAACCAATAGCGTCGTCTGCTCAAGAGTTTAAATGCCCGTTTTCGGGTCTCTACAATCTGAAACGTGCCGACGCTATCCCTGGGTGGACAAACAAGACGAAAGTCCCCACACGGGGGGGCATTGCGGCCACCAGTCTGGCGCTGCCGGCCTGGAACGATAAGGATTACCAGTGATATGGGGGCACCCATTAGCCGACTCCGGTAAATGGGTGACCCCATGCAGACGATTTCGATATGCGGTATTTTCCCCAGTGCAGCATCTTTCGTATTCGCCTTTTTTTACGAAAAAGAGCGGATTTTGACTCCTTCAAATGCAGTAATTAACCAGCATACTTAATCCGGCAACGAGAAGGGGTTGAAGCCAACCGTAATGGACGCCGGATTAATTATTCAGGCTGAAATCATCGTTCGGCCCGTGTTCGTGTGCTTGACAGAGGGGGAGTTGGATGGAAAGAATGGCGCTACTTAAAATATGAGCCATAAAACTCAAGGGCAAATATTGCGAATATAGAGGCAATCGCTGATTTCAATAAGTAGCGCAATAACGCGTTGTAACAATTTCACCCCTTTCTGGCTGGAGATCAGATAATGAAAATTACTGAAGAGATGATCAGGCTCAAGGCGTATCAGTTATGGGAAACAAGCGGCAGGCCGGTCGGATCTGCTGAGGAAAATTGGTTTACCGCCCAGAATCTACTGCAAAAAGGAGATAGGGTATCTCTCGGAAATCAATTACCACCAAATGGTCTGCGTCAACTGACGTCTCTATAAACCATATCAATCGTTTCTAGCATTCAGCAACAGTTATTCAGTTTGCTGATAGGAATGTAATGGGCAACATACGCCTGCATTCTGAAATAAGGATAGCTAACGTTTTTCGGTCCGATATTTAAGGAGTACTACGATGACCGAACAATCACCCTCTTTCGCCCGGCGTCTTGGGCTTGCTTTTAGTGTCTTTTTTCGCACGCTCTTTAACGCTGAATTTACCGCTTCGATATTGAAATTGAACAGTGGTCTTGAGGAGGATCTCAAAGAACCGACTGATAATGTACCTATTTTAAACGAAACAAATCCGGACTCCGCCCTGCAACTGCTCGGATTGCTTCAGCAAGAGGGAAGACTGGTGGATTTTCTCGAAGAGGATGTAGCTCAATACACGGATGCGGAGATCGGCGCGGCTGTACGGGTGGTTCATGAGGGCTGTCGCAAGACCCTGCATGAACATCTGACGCTTCTGCCGATCCGTCAGGAGGCGGAAGGCGCCTCTATTACACTGGAGCAGGGATTCGATGCCTCTGCTTTGCGCCCTACCGGCAATCTGGTTGGTGAGCCGCCATTCAGCGGGACACTTGCTCACCGTGGTTGGCGGGCAACCGAGGTCCGTCTTCCCAAGCTGGCCATGGATCACGATGTGAGTGTTATTGCACCAGCAGAGGTGGAGTTGTGAGCGAAGCACGTTATTCTATCGGTGTTGACCTGGGAACCACACACTGTGCGCTCTCCTATGTAGATCTGACAGTCAGCGAGGGGGAGGATGTCAAACTAGAGTTCTGTCCGATCTCACAACTTACTGCACCTGGGAGTATCGAAGAACGATACCTGCTGCCTTCGTTTCTCTACTTGCCTCATCCCGACGAGTTGGCCCCCGGAGACCTGATTTTACCCTGGACCTCAGGGCAATCATGGGTGGTTGGGTACCTGGCCAGAGATAAAGGAGCGCAAACTCCCATTCGTCTGGTTTCCAGCGCCAAGAGTTGGCTCTGCCACGGAGGGGTCGATCGCCGATCAGCGATACTGCCCGCGGAAGCAACGGAGGAAGTCGAACATATCTCGCCTTTCACCGCTTCAATACGCTATCTGGAGCATCTGCATCAGGCATGGAACCACTCATATCCGGATGCACCTTTAGAACAACAGGAGCTGACGATCACCATACCCGCTTCCTTTGATCCCGCAGCTCGCGAATTAACTGCCGAAGCGGCGCAAAGCGCGGGTTTTCCTCATGCAACGCTTCTGGAAGAACCGCAATCCGCACTTTACAGCTGGATTCAATCCAGCGGTGGCAAATGGCGTGAACAAGTACGAGTAGGTGATGTGATCTTGGTGGTTGATGTGGGTGGAGGTACGACAGATCTCTCTCTGATTGCAGTTGTCGAGCGGGAAGGTGCCCTGGAATTGCATCGTGTGGCAGTGGGTGAGCATATTCTGCTGGGAGGGGATAACATGGATCTGACGTTGGCGCATGCGGTAGCGCAAAAGCTTGCCGCGCAGGGTACCAAGCTTGATTCCTGGCAAATACGTGCGCTAACACACAGTTGCCGAATCGCAAAAGAGGCCCTGCTCAGTGATCCGGATCTTACAACTATGCCCGTCGTGGTGCCTGGTCGCAGTACCAAGCTGATCGGTGGGACTGTGCGCAGCGAGCTGACGCGTGAAGAGGTAACAGCGATAGCTCTGGATGGTTTCTTTCCGCAAGTAACGGTTTCTGAACGCCCTAGGGTGCGTTCCCGTACAGGACTGACCCAATTAGGTCTACCCTATGCCCAGGATGCGGCTATCACTCGTCATCTGGCAGCCTTCCTGGCTCGTCAAGCTGAAGCCACCAATGACCTGGAAGGATTCGATCGCCATTTACCGCAGGGCGCCAGCTTCCTGCATCCCACCGCCGTCTTGTTCAATGGTGGTGTATTCAAGGCCCAGCAGTTGCCACAGAGAGTGATGACAGTGCTCAATGACTGGCTGGCTGCGGAGCAGGCAGAGCCGGCGCGGTTACTTGCAGGCGCGGATCTGGACCTGGCAGTGGCCAAAGGGGCTGCCTATTATGGTTACGTACGTAAAGGACAGGGGGTTCGGATTCGTGGTGGTACTGCCCAGTCTTTTTATGTGGGTGTTGAATCATCAATGCTTGCGGTACCGGGGATGGAGCCCCCCGTGCATGCACTCTGCATAGCCCCCTTTGGCATGGAGGAAGGCAGTGAAGAGGAACTGCCGCCGCAGGAGTTTGGCTTGATCGTGGGTGAACCGGTGCGATTTCGTTTTTTTGGCTCTTCTGTACGCCGACATGACCAAGTAGGCACTCTGCTGGAACAGTGGGACGAAGTGGAAATCCAAGAGCTTGAGGGTATTGAGGCAACACTGCCCGCAGAAGGACGAACCCCGGGCGAAGTGGTGCCGGTAAGGCTCAGTGCCGCAGTTACTGAAACCGGCACACTGCGGCTGGAAGCTCTGCCAAGGGGTAGTAATGAGCGCTGGAAAGTTGAATTCGAGGTCCGTCACTAATTCACTCCTGTAGGATATTACATCTTGAGCTGAAGCTTAATGTCCCGCTATTTTATCGGCATTGATCTCGGTACCAGTAATACGGTGTTGGCCTATGCGGACCGTGAAGACAATCAGAAAATCCAGCTTTTCGAAGTAGAACAACTCGTCGCCCTGGGTGAAGTGGCGCGACGTCCGCAATTGCCCTCATTGCGTTACCATCCAAGCCCAGGAGAGTTGAAACCAAGCGACCTCAGACTGCCTTGGACACAGGATGATCCCGCTGCAATGGCCGAGGCCATCATAGGCAGTTTGGCCGGAGAACTCGGTGCCCAGGTTCCTGGCCATTTAGTATCAAGCGCAAAAAGTTGGCTCTCCCACAGATCGGTGGACCGTACCGCCGCCATCTTACCCTGGGGCACCGGGGAGGATGTGACGAAAATATCTCCACTGACTGCCAGCGCAAGTTATCTCGCCCATATGCGCGCAGCATGGAACCACAAGCATCCAAATCATCCCTTGGAGCAGCAGGAAGTGGTGCTTACGGTCCCCGCTTCTTTCGATGAAGGCGCCCGCACCTTGACCTTACAAGCCGCGAAACATGCGGGCTTGGTCGGTGTTCGCCTACTGGAAGAACCACAGGCGGCCTTCTACAACTGGCTGCACAGTCACAGTGATGGTCTTGAGGATAATCTGGCCCAAACACGTTTAGTATTGGTCTGCGACGTGGGTGGCGGTACAACCGACCTTTCACTGATAAAGGTGGAAACCTCCGAGTATGTCCCCAGTTTGACCCGTATTGGGGTGGGGGATCATCTGATGTTAGGTGGAGACAATATGGACCTGGCTCTGGCGCATATCGTAGAGGCACGCATCGCCATCGGCGGTGGTCGACTTAGCGCAGCCAACCTGGCACAGCTCAATCAGCAGTGCCGTAGCGCCAAGGAGCGCCTATTATCACCTGCCTCCCCGGAGTCAGTGAAGGTGACCCTACTTGGTGCCGGCGCCAAACTCATCGGTGGCGCACGTTCTGCCGAGCTGTACAGAGAGGAAGTGAATGAGATGATACTGGAGGGCTTTTTCCCCCGAACAAGCCCCAATGAGAGGCCACGGCGGGTGCGTGGAGGCATTATCGAGTTTGGACTGCCTTATGCCGCCGATCCCGCAATCACCCGACATATAGCCGATTTCCTGGCTTGTCACTCCCGGGTTTCCGCTGAAGCCCTGGCGATCTCCCCTGCAGCGGAGGAGATACCCGTTCCCGATACGTTACTGCTTAATGGTGGGGTTTTCCTCAGTGAGGCATTGTCGGAGCGGCTGCTGGAAATCCTTCAGCAGTGGCGGGGCAAGCCGTTGCGTCGACTCTTTAATGACCATCCGGAACAGGCAGTGGCACGCGGTGCGGTCGCCTATGCACTGGGGCGCGCGGGCAGGGCCCCTCGTATCGGCGGCGGCTCCGCTCGCAGTTACTTCCTTGCCTTGGATGAAGATGACACACGGCGTCATGCCGTCTGTCTATTGCCACGTGGTACACAAGAGGGACAAGAGTTGTTACTTACCGAACGCAATTTCTCCCTCTTGGTGGGCAAGCCGGTAGGGTTCCATCTCTATGCCTCTACCGCAGATACTCCCTGGGGGGCAGGTGAACTGGTAGCGTTGGACAAGACAAAGATGCCTTCACTGCCACCCATTGCCACGGTATTGGATGCAGAGAAGTGTCATGGCAGGGCAGAAATCCCGGTACAACTTGCTGCCACCCTTACCGAAGTGGGTACCCTGGAAGTGCAATGCGTTTCGGCAAGCGGACAACCTCAGCGTTGGAAACTGGAGTTCCAGCTACGAGGCCATGAGACACAAGCTGAATCCATATCGGCAGCGATGCCACCCCGATTTACCGAAGCCAGTCAATTGATTGAACGCATGTACGGGCAGCAAAAGAAAACGGTAGAACCAAAAGAGATAAAACGCTTGCACAGTGAACTGGAACGGCTATTGGGCCCACGGGAGGAGTGGCATGGCATGTTGCTGCGCGAACTGTTCGAAGTGCTTTGGGATGGGGCTGGCAAGCGACGGCGCAGCAGTGATCATGAACGCATCTGGCTTAACTTGGTCGGTTTTTGCCTGCGTCCGGGTTATGGCTACCCACTTGATGATTGGCGTGTGGAACAGCTTTGGAATATCTACCCAAATGGTATCCAGTTCGGTAAGGAAGCGCGTAATTGGGCGGAATGGTGGATTTTATGGCGCAGAGTGGCCGGTGGATTGGACGAGGCGGCTCAGGGCCACCTGTTTGAGGATATCTCATACTATTTACAACCTTCAGGTACGGCGAAACGTCCGCCAGGCCAGAAAAAGCAGGGTTACGACGACATGGTGAGACTCCTTGCCTCTCTTGAACGCCTGCCCGTTGAGCATAAGATCGAGATGGGCGGATGGTTGTTAAAACGACTGCGAAAACCAAAAGAAAATATACAGACTTGGTGGGCTATCGGCAGGTTAGGGGCACGAGAGCCAATTTACGGCAGTACCCATCAAGTCGTGACAGTCAAGGTTGCCGAGCAGTGGCTGCTTGAACTTTTAGAGCAAGACTGGAAGAAGAAGGAACCTGCCGCATTTGCCGCTACACTATTGACACGTATGACTGGAGATCGGGAACGGGATATTGGATCTACGATACGAAACCAGGTCATCGAACAACTCCGTACCATAAAAGCACCGCCTTCCTGGGTAAAAATGGTCACTGAAGTCGTTGAATTGTCCGCTGTGGACAAAAAACGTTTCCTCGGCGACTCCCTGCCAGTCGGATTGAGGCTGTTGGAGTGACCATCTGAGCCAATAGGCGCGTCGCGGAAGGGAGTGAAATAGAGGGCGAAAGGTGCGAATCCAAGAAGAATAAACCATTTAAAAAACTATGTTAATCATATTCCTTACATGCCTAACAAAGCCGCCTCGATGGGCTAGATTTAGAGAGCGACAGTTCGATTAATGAAAAATGCAGATTGACGTATAAAAACTCTAGGGATTTTTTATATGTTCAATATTGGCAAAATCAAAAGCATGATCCCCGACATCATACGTAGCGTAAAATTGATCCGGCCCGGTCGTAGCGTTGATGAGCTTCGCTGGAGTAGTGATTTCGTCTTGGATGACAGTTCACATCCTAAAGATATCGCTAATCGAGGGGAGTTAACGATGCAGGAAAGACGAAACAGTGTCAGTCCCGTGCCAGCGGATCCAAAACTTTATATCAATGAACTGCAGGTCAATGGCCTGATCATTCTCAAGAAGTTTGGATGGAGGCTGGTATGCATAAGAAGATATCAAGATTTGTTGCCATCAGTCATACTCAAAAACAGAAATGAAGAAAGAGTGGGTGTGCTGCAACATGATGGCATACTCAAACTCAGAGAAGATTTGAAAATCAGAACACTGGCGGATAACGACGTTGATATGTCTGAGCAGATAACCAAAGCCATTTTGCTTAAACTAGGGCAACACTCACATACGGGATGGTTGGAAGAAAAACACTCAATCACATTGAAATCGCCCTTCACATAGGATTGCTCCTGAATCAAATTCAGTCAGGGAGGGAATCTGTTGGTTGGCAGAAATAGAGGACAGATCTTTTGTAGGCTGTTTAGATGATCTGTCCTCTGACTTAAGGAACCTCAGATTGATGATCGAGTGCCTGGTGGGCTGTGCGGTAAATTCATGGTGAATGAATACCCCTTTTCTGTCGGGTTACGCTGCGCTAATCCGACCTACGGCTATAATAGTGCCAGGCTAATAGTAAGCCCGATCAAACAGCAATCATCTTTGCCGAGGTTAGAGATCTTATAAACCGCGGGCCTCCTTCAACTCTCTGCGCCGCCTATGCAGCGTGGGCTCTGTATAGCCGCTTGGTGACTGAGCCCCCAGAAAGATCAGGTCCTTGGCTGCCTGAAAGGCCGGCCCTTCATAGCTCGGCGCCATATCAAGGTAGTTAATGTCTCCTGCGTTTTGATCATCGACGACCTTGGCCATGCGCTTGAGGGTTTCAATCACCTGTGCCTCGTTGGTAATACCGTGGTGCAGCCAGTTGGCGATGTGTTGGCTGGAGATTCTCAAGGTGGCGCGGTCTTCCATCAGGCCCAGGTTGTTGATGTCGGGGACAGTGGAGCAACCGATGCCCTGGTCGATCCAGCGCACCACGTAGCCGAGAATGCCCTGGGCGTTGTTGTCGAGTTCCTGCTGGATCTCTTCGGGGCTCAGGCTGCGCTCGCCCAACAACGGGATGGTGAGGATGTCGTCAACGCTGGCCGGTTGGCGTTTGACTAAGTCCAACTGTCGCTCGGCCACATTGACTTGGTGGTAGTGCATGACATGGAGGGTGGCGGCGGTGGGTGAGGGAACCCAGGCGGTGTTGGCGCCGGCCAGGGGGTGATTGATCTTGCTCTCCATCATCTTGGCCATTTCGTTGGGCATGGCCCACATGCCCTTGCCGATTTGCGCCTTGCCGGGCAAGCCGCAGGCGAGACCTATGTCCACGTTGGAGTCTTCGTAGGCATTGATCCAGACGCTGTTCTTGATCTCACCCTTGGGGATCATCGGACCCGCCTCCATGCTGGTGTGGATTTCGTCGCCGGTGCGGTCGAGGAAACCGGTGTTGATGAAGACCACCCGGTCGGCCGCCGCCAGTATGCAGGCCTTGAGGTTGACGCTGGTGCGTCGCTCCTCGTCCATTATGCCCATCTTCAAGGTGTAGCGAGGCAGCTTCAATAGCTGTTCGATGCGGGTAAAGAGCAAATTGGCGAAGGCGACCTCTTCGGGACCGTGCATCTTCGGTTTTACGATGTAGACGCTGCCGGTTTTTGAGTTGCGCACACTGCCATTGCCTTGGAGATCGTGGATGGCGATCAGGGCGGTCATCATGCCGTCGAGTATGCCTTCGGGGATGTCCTTGCCGTTGGCGTCGAGCACCGCGTCGGTGCTCATCAGGTGGCCCACGTTGCGGATGAAGAGCAGACTGCGGCCCGGCAAGGTGAAGGGTTCGCCGGTAGGGGAGAGGTAGTCGCGGTCGGGATTGAGGCGGCGGGTGAGGGTTTTGCCACCTTTCTCAAGCTCGGCGGTGAGATCGCCTTTGATCAGGCCAAGCAGGTTGGTGTAGATCAGTGCCTTGTCCTGCGCGTCGACCGCCGCCACCGAATCCTCGCAATCCTGGATGGTTGTGATCGCCGCCTCCAGCATCAGATCCTTTACACCGGCGGGATGGCTCTTGCCGATGGGGTGGTCGCGGTCGATCTGCAGCTCGATATGAAGCTTGTTGTTGCGTAACAGGACGGTCCCTGGATTGTCTGTATCGCCCCTGTATCCGGCGAACTGCTCGGCATTCGCCAAGCCGATTTCGCCGCCGCCGTTGAGATCGGCGGTCAGCCTGCCGTCGCTCACCCGGTATTGTTTGACTGATGCATGACTACCATGCGCCAGCGGCACGATTTTGTCGAGAAACGTCATGGCATAGGCAACCACCTTTTCGCCGCGCACCGGGTTGTAGCCACCGCTGGCCGAGGCACCGTCGCTCTCGGGGATGATGTCGGTACCGTATAGGGCATCGTAGAGGCTGCCCCAACGGGCATTGGCGGCGTTGAGGGCGTAGCGCGCGTTCATTACCGGCACCACCAGCTGGGGGCCCGCCACTTCGGCGATCTCCGGGTCGACGTTTTCGGTGCTGATGGTGAAATCGTCGGGGACCGGCTGAAGGTAACCGATCTCCCGCAGGAAAGCCTTGTAGGCGACGGGATCATGGGATTGGCCACGCCGGGCGATGTGCCATTCGTCAATTTGTTTCTGCAGCCGATCGCGCTGTTCCAGCAGTTGCCGGTTGACGGGAGCGAGATCGCTGACGAGTTGTTCCAGGCCGTGCCAGAAATCGTCCGCCCCGATACCCGTGCCCGGTGCGATTTTGTCTCTGACCAGGTCGTAGAGGACAGTTGCGACTTTCAGGTCGCCAATAGTTTTATATTCGGTCATTTCATTTGGCCTCGTAATGGGGGCGGTACATAACGATTTATAGATTTCGCATGTTTGCTTTTATTTGCGATCGAGTCTTTTTATTGTTGGCGTGGTGTTCCACATCTTCATGGCAATGGCACGATGCAGCTCTCGTAGGGGTACCGCCGGGTGATCAGGCCGCTGAAGAGGAAGACATCAAGCAGATGGTCGTATGCGGCGCGATCGATTTCGGGTTCGGCGGACCAGGTACCTAACTTCTGGTAGGCGGCGATGGTGTCGATCAGCACCTGCCTGTCGATACCGGGGAAGAAGGGGGCTTCCATCTCGGCCAGTTCGGCGGCCGGTGTCTCCAGGACAAAAGCGCAGGCTTTGCGATAGGCGAGTACGAAGGCCTTGGCCATCTCGGTCTCGAGCCATTCCCGGGTGGCGCAGAGACTGCTGAAGGCGACCGGGCCCAGCACCTCACCGACGGAAGAGACCACATGGCCTATACCCTCCAGTTCCAGTTGTTGCGCAAAAGGACCCTGTTGATGGATATAGTCGCCATGGCCTTCGCGGAAGGCGCGATCCATTTCATCAACGTTGCCGGCGTCGATGATGTTGACCTGCGATTCGTCGATGCCGAGCTTGTGCAGGGCGTAGCGGAACATGGCCAGGGGCTGGAAGAGGTGGTCGACCAGGACCGTTTTGCCCCGCAGTGTCTGCCAGTTGAAATCGGCATCGGGTTCGCGGCCGGCGAGCAGGAAGCCGTCGAGGCGGTTTATCTGGGCGAAGTGGACGATATCGATCGTTCTGCCCTGTTCCAGGTCGGCAAAGCTAGTGGCTACCGCCGATTGGGAGAGGTGTGCTTCTCCGCTGCGCAGGGAGTCGGGAACGGTGCGCTCCGGGGTGGCCAAGCGGTAGTCCGTTTCGAGCCCTTGCGCTTCGAGGAAGCCGCCGCTGATGGTAATCAGCAGGGGAGTGTAGAAGGCTGAGTGGCGTAGCGCCATGATGTTTATCTTTTCCAAAATCTCTCCATTATTGGGGTAGGGCTTCATCAAGCAGCTCGATCCAGTGGCGCACCGGGATGACCGACTGGGAGGCGAGATGGAGCTGGCAGCCTATGTTGGCGGTGGCGATCAACTCGGGGCCGCCGGCGCAGAGATGGCTCAGCTTCTGGGTCAGCAGCTTTTGCGACAGTTCCGCTTGCAGGATGGAGTAGGTGCCCGCCGAACCACAGCAGAGATGGCTGTCGGCAACCGGCACCAGCCGATAGTTGAGTTTGACCAGGATGCCCTCCACCAGGCCGGGCAGTTTCTGCCCGTGCTGTAAGGTACAGGGTGCGTGGAAGGCGATGGGACGGCTACGGCCGTCGATGCCCAACGGCCTCAGGTCCTCGGTAGCGAGGAGTTCGCCGATATCCCGAGTTAGTGCCGAAACCTGCGCCGCCTTCTCGGCATAGCGCGGATCGTTGCGCAGCAAATGGCCATACTCCTTCACCAACGCGCCGCAACCGCTGGCGGTAATGATGATCGCCTCCACCCCGGCCTCGATGTGGGGCCACCAGGCGTCGATATTGCGGCGCATGGCCCGCAACGCCTCCATTTCGGCCGATAGGTGGTGGCTCACCGCGCCGCAGCAGCCGGCGCGGGGTTCGCTGATGAGCGAGATGTTGAGTCGGTCGAGCAGGCGGGCTGTGGCGGCATTGGTGTTGGGGGTGGCTGCCTGCTGGGCGCAGCCTTCTAGCACCAGCATATGGCGACGGTGATGGCGGCCTGGCCGGCTGCCTGCGCTCCGCAGCGCTGGAATCTGCGCCTTGAGATGGCTAGGCAGGATGGGCTTTGCCAGACGTCCGAGGGCCAGCAGCAGGCCGAGGCGTTTCCTATAGGGGATGGTCTTGCGCAGGGCATAGCGTATCAGCCGTTCTTTTAGCGGTCGCTCGACCCGGCGCTCAATATAGGTGCGGCCGATGTCGGCCAGGCGGGCATATTTGACGCCGGAGGGGCAGGTGGTCTCGCAAGAGCGGCAGGTGAGGCAGCGGTCCAGGTGGCTCAGGGTGCGTCGGCTTGGCTCTTGGCCCTCCAGCATCTGCTTGATCAGGTAGATACGGCCCCGCGGGCCGTCCAGCTCGTCGCCCAGCAGCTGGTAGGTGGGACAGGTGGCGGTGCAGAAGCCGCAATGGACACAGGCGCGCAGGATTTCATCGGCCGTTTGCCCTTCGGGTGTCTCCAGGATGGCTTTGAGGATGGAGGTCTCCACGGCTCAAAGCTCCTCGTAGAGTCGGCCGGGATTGAACAGACCCTGAGGGTCGAAGGCCTGTTTGAGACGCTTGTGGATGGTCATCAAAGCAGCGGGCAGGGGCTGATAGACCTGGCCGTTGCGCTCACCGTTGCGAAACAGGGTGGCGTGGCCGCCGACCTGTGCCACGGCGCGGAAGATCTCCCGCGGCTCATTGTCGCTCCTTACCCAACGCAGTGCGCCGCCCCAGTCGATCAGGCATTTGCCTTGGAAAGAGACACCGGGAGCGCCGGGCGGCAGTGAGAGCCGCCACAAGGGCGCCTGGCCCTGAAAGAAGGCATGTCCCTGCTCGCGGATGTGCTGTTGCCAGAAGTTGTCATTCTCGTCTAGCAGATCGCCGCCGAGGGTCTTGCGCGCCGCATCCACCGCGGTTTGGGCGCCGGAAAGGCGGATATAGGCGTGCTCTGCGTCGCAGGCCGCTGCGCTCAATGGTAGCGGTCTGCTTGCCAGTTCATTGAAGCGTTTGATGGCCGAGGCGCTATCACTGCAGCTGACCAGGGTGATCTCCCGGGCAGGCAGCGGCAGTACTTTGAGGCTGACATCGAGGATCACCCCCAGGGTGCCCATGGCGCCGGTCATCAATCGGGAGAGGTCGTAACCGGCCACGTTCTTCATTACCTCGCCGCCGAAGCGCAGGATCTCCCCCTTGCCGTTGAGCAGCCGCACGCCGAGGACGAAATCCCGCGCCGATCCGGTGTAGGGCCGGCGCGGTCCCGAAAGACCGGCGGCGATGGTGCCGCCGAGCGTGGCATTGGCGCCAAAGTAGGGGGGTTCGAAGGGCAGCATCTGGCCCTGCTCGGCCAACGCCGCTTCGAGCTCCTTCAGCGGCGTGCCGCCGCGGGCGGTGATCACCAGCTCTTTGGGTTCATAGCTGAGAATGCCCCGGTGGCCGCTGACATCCAGCGCATCACCCCGGGGGGTACGCCCGAGAAAGGACTTGGTGTTGCCGGCGGTGATGTTGAGCGGCTTGCGATCGGCGGCTGCGATGCTCACCTGTTCCTGCAGGCTGTACTCCAGGTTCATGAGGTCGGTGCCTCGTCGTGATGGCGGTGCTCGCCGAGGGTACGATATTCTGAACAGCGCCGGGGAGTGGGGATCCCCTTGCCGGGATTGAGCTGTTCGTCGGGGTCGAAAGCGCGTTTGACGGCGCGGAACTGCTCCAGCTCCGCCGGTTCGAACTGCACGCACATCTGATTGATCTTCTCGATGCCGACGCCATGTTCACCGGTGATGGTGCCGCCAACAGCGACGCAGAGTTCCAGAATTTTGCCACCCAGCTCCTCGGTACGCTCCAGCTCGCCCGGATTGTTGGCGTTGTAAAGTATCAACGGATGCATGTTGCCGTCGCCGGCATGGAAGACATTGGCCACCGGCAGGCCGTATTCGCGGGAGAGTTCCGCCGTCCGCTTGAGCACTTCGGGCAGGCGGTGACGGGGGATGGTGCCGTCCATGCAGTAGTAGTCGGGGGAGATGCGGCCGACGGCGGGAAAGGCCGACTTACGGCCCTGCCAGAATCGCAGGCGTTCCAGTTCGTCAGCGGCGGTGCGGACTTCGGTGGCGCCACACTGCTTCAGCAGTTCGCGCACGGCAAGGATATGTTCAGACACCTCCTGGTTGCTGCCGTCGACTTCACACAACAGGATAGCGGCCGCGTCAGTGGGGTAGCCTGCATGAACGAAATCCTCGGCGGCCTGGATCGCCGGGCCGTCCATCATCTCCAGTCCGGCCGGGATGATGCCGGCGGAAATGATCTCACCCACGGCGATGCCGGCCCGCTCCACGTCATCGAAGGCGGCCAGCACCACCTGCGCCCGCTCCGGTATCGGCAGCAGCTTGACCGTCACCTCCACCACCACGCCGAGCATACCCTCGGAGCCGATCATCAGCGCCAGCAGGTCGTAGCCGGGGGCGTCGAGGGCGTCGCAACCGAGGGTGATCAGATCGCCCTCAACGGTCACCACGCTGAGACGCAAGACGTTATGTACCGTCAGGCCGTATTTCAGACAGTGCACACCACCGGAGTTCTCGGCGATATTACCGCCGATGGTACAGGCGATCTGGGAGGAGGGATCGGGGGCGTAGTAGAGACCGTAGGGCTTGACCGCTTCCGAGATGGCCAGATTGCGAACGCCGGTTTGTACCTGAGCCGTGCGGTTGAGCGTATCGATATGGAGGATCGATTTGAGTCGGGCCAGGCTCAACACCACGCCATCGGCATGGGGCAGGGCGCCACCGGAGAGTCCGGTGCCGGTGCCGCGCGCAACTACCGGGGTTTTGTGTCTGTGACAGATGCGCATGACCCGCTGCACCTCCTCCACAGTGCGCGGCAGCACCACGATCATCGGCAGCTGGCGATAGGCTGAGAGACCGTCGCATTCGTAGGGGCGGAGGTCTTCGTTCTCGAACAGGATGGCGTCGTCGGGCAGGAACTCACCGAAGGCGGCGAGCAGGGCGGCCCGTCCACCGAGGTTGTAATCTCCTGCGCTGTTAGATGAATGCAAGCTCATGCTCGCTTTATCCTGAGTCAGATGAATCTTATTGTTGACGAACAACTCGACATTCTGGGTGAGTCAGTTTGTCACTGGTTGCGCTAGGTGGATAGTCCTATCCGCAAATCCTGTTCATATTCTGCCCGGATCGGTTGGCTATCAACTTCCAATTAACTGTGGAATTGTTCGCACTGATAGGATTCTACAGCGTTAGCTGTACATACCAGGGCCGTTGATTGCCTCATTATTTTAATCTTGTGCATGTGCTCAACGAAACGCATGAGACACAGGCTATGTAAATTCTAACGGCAACCACTGTTTTGTGCAACGCACAATGGGTTGGAGGACATCTGCGGAAACCGAATCACTGGCGCGCGATGTTGTTTTTCGAGAACCTATTGTTCATCTCAGGCAATTGGATAGTCGCCAAGCTTTTCGAGTGCCATGACCAAAGCGGAGCAAACAGACCTTGAAAAGGTCAAATAGTGATCGCATATGAGTCTATTACACAATCATGCAGAGGTTTTGCTTACATGCAGAGAATTGCGCTATTCCTAGGGACCAATCTCGCCATCATCATGCTGATCAGCGTGACCTTCCGCCTGCTTGGCATCGAGGGACTGTTGATGAGCAACGGCATCGATCTCGATCTCAACGCGCTGCTGGTCTATTCGGCCGTTATCGGCTTTAGCGGCTCCCTGATCTCGCTTTTCATCTCAAAGTGGATGGCGAAACGCACCATGGGTGTACAGGTTATCGAGCAACCCCGCAGCGAAGTCGAACGATGGTTGCTCGAAACCGTGGCCTTTCAGACCCGACAAAGCGGTATCGGTATGCCGGAGGTAGGCATCTTCGACAGTGCGTCGCCCAATGCCTTTGCCACGGGATGGAACAAAAACAGCGCTCTTGTGGCGGTCAGTACCGGCCTGCTACAGCAGATGAATCGGGACGAGGTCGAAGCGGTGTTGGCACACGAGGTAAGCCACGTTTCCAACGGCGACATGGTGACTCTCTCGCTGATTCAGGGCGTGGTGAACACTTTTGTGGTCTTTCTCTCCCGTATCATTGGACACACCATCGACCGGGTGGTGTTCAAGACCGAGCGCGGTTATGGTCCGGCCTTCTTCATTGTCTCTATGATTGCCGAGTTTGTGCTCGGTATACTGGCCATGACCATTGTCATGTGGTTTTCCCGTTGGCGCGAGTTTCGTGCCGACCGAGGCGGCGCGGAACTGGCGGGGCGCAACAAGATGATCGCTGCCCTGCGCAGGCTGCAGCAGGCGCACGACCCTCAACCTATGCCCGATGAGATGGCGGCCTTCGCTATCAGCGCGGGTAAGGTGCAAAAGCTGTTTGCCAGCCACCCGCCACTGGAGGCGCGCATTAAAGCCTTGGAATCCGGCAGCTAGCCCAAGTGTTTTACCCGGGAAGGTGCTGATCGCGCCGGAATCGTCGTTCCTGGGTTTCTTTTCTAAGTGGCTGGGTGACGCATTCGGGCTTGGGCCTGAGTCTATCTCAGGCGCTGATCGGGGTGCCCCGTCGACCGATGCGGTCGATTTCCTCGATAACCCGCTGCAGGTTTTCCCTTGCCTCGCTAGTGGGGACCTCCATCACCTTGCGTGCGTCCGGAAACCGCTGCTCCAGTAGCGAAAGGGCCTCAAAGCTGTTCCAAGGCGCGGTGTACTCATCCATGTTACAGAGTTCCATCCACTCCGCCTCCAGAAACGAGAGGTGCTCGTCGGAGAGTCCTCGATTGGTGTGGAGATGGAAGTGAAGTCTTTTACCGACGCGCTTGAGTTCGACAAGGAAATCGTACCAGGCGCGCAAGGGTTGTAACGACCAGATCTTGGCATGTCCGAAGTCGAAACAGAAGTGGATATGATCGAGTGCTTCCCGTTTGAGGGCCAAAAACAGCCACTGGTAGAAATCGATATCATGATAGGTGTTTTCGATATAAATCGGAAAACGATACTCTCGACAAAGCCGATTCAGGATGCGCAGATGCTTGATCAGTTTTTGCTCAAGTTCCTGCTGGTACTCGGGTCGGCGGGTCAGCGGGAAGGCAGAGAGGTGATTGATGCCGTAGTGAGCTCCCCACTGCAGAGAATTTTCGATCTGACGGCGAAGAATTGAAACCAGGTCGTCATCGTCGAGGGCGAAAACGTTTAAACGGCGATGATCCAAGTGGGTATTCAACTGACAACCGCTCTGCGGCAGCAGTGAGTCGAGGCAGTCGTGGGTTGAAGGGTCATGGAAGTAGAGACCCACTTCGAAGGCACGGTCATCGTTTAGCGCTTGCAACAACAGCGGCTCGACCTCATCACGCCGCCGGTCGAAGACCTTGTATCCCCAATTGGGGTAAATTCTGGATTCTTTCATACCGACACACTCTACCGAGTCGAGATGACAAGAGCATGAAAGCCAAAAATATAGCGTGGTCGGGCGATTTCAACACAATAATGCAACGAGATGGTGAATAGCATACCACCATCTGAGTGCCCCATCATTGTGGGATTGCAAAGGTGATTGTCGAGACTGAGAAGTCTCGACAATCGCGGAACCTATCAGACCGAAGGGTACGATTCGAATCCGCAGTGCCTCTGGTGTTTACCAGCGACCGCCTCCAGAGCTGCGACGAGGCTTTTCCTGCGCCTCGTTGATTCTAAGGTCGCGACCTTGAAAATCCTTGCCATTGAGCTGTGAGATGGCACGTTCAGCATCGGCTTGGCTCATCTCGACAAAGGCGAAACCGCGAGAGCGGCGGGTTTCACGATCAAGAATTAGGTTGGCGGACTGGACCTCACCGACGGTAGAGAAGAGTTCACGGATATCATCTTCGGTGGCAGACCAAGGTAAATTGCCAACATAGAGTTTTGTCATTGATATATTCCTAAACAAATTGAGAGTTGCTCATAAGCCAGACGGTCCCATTATTTAACCTGTAGATAGACCTTGAGCAGATAAACGATATGGACGTGTCCATGTTAATCAGCCTGGAAACCTAACGATTCCGATTCTCGACAAGAGGGAAGCTCAAACGGTGAAGCGGTCAAGGCTCTGTTTCTTAGCCTGTGTCATAATACCCCTGCTATTCGGTGGATGCCACCGCTTTTTGTAGTGGATTTGTTGTAAAAAAATGAACCCATCGTCGGACTTGACCCGTTGATTGGCATGAATAATGTGTAATAGCTATTTCTTCGTTTCGTTTTTGTAAAATATTGCCAAAAAAGCCATTGCTCAATCTCGACTTGGCAAGATTTTTTACACGCCAGTTATGAAATGCATTAGGCAATCTTTATCGTCCAACTTCGTGAAAACGTCAGATGATTAACCCATTACCCGGATTTATATCGCCTGAGCTTCCTCCTCCTTGCAGGATTGTTGCACCATGTCCAGCAGGTGCTGCAGATAGGCCAGTCGCTTGAGCGAGAGTTCAATCTTCTCTTTGAGGCCGTCATCCTCTTCCGTGTTATCGATCAGGTGAAACATATCCTCGAAGAAAAAGACGAAAAAGCTGTCGAGGAAGACGATTTGCCGATTGATATCCATGACCAGGTTATCGAGCCCGAAAAGATCGATCATCCGCGGATTGTCGGAGTTGCGCCAGGCCTTGGCGGCGCGTACGAAACGGGCCAGTTGGATACGCGATTTCGGGTTGGCGCAGAGTAGACGCACCGCCTCCTCCTCGTTCTGCGGGTTGGCGATGTTGAACCAGACGTTAATCGCCTTGGCCAGCACGATGACACTTGGCGCGCCGTTGACGCGGGTCACGACGAAGAGGGTTTCGGGAATGACTTCGTCCAGCGTCTCCTTGAGCAGGCGATAGTGTCGGGCCAGCAGACGGGCTTCAGTCTCCGAGTAGTTGGCAAGGGGCCATTTGATGACAAACTCGATATAGGCGGTGTCTTTCTCCTGCTCATCCTCGCTGACATAGCGTCTGCTGCTGCGCCAGACTTCGCAATGGCTGCCGGTGGTGGAGATCAACGATGCCCGTAGCTGCTTGCGATCGAGACAGGCGATGTCAGCCAACAGTCGGTCGATTTCTTTTCCTGGTGGGCTCGCCATCCTTTCGCTTGGGTACCGGGTAGCCGTGTGAAACAGCACCAGATTATACAGACAACCTAAGCCAGGTGAACGGTGAAGGCGCGCAATCGACTCAAACCGACAGCTGCTGATGGAGGTAGGCGGGTATGCGTTGTTCCAGCCAGTAGCGGGGTCGTCCCGGCAGCCGACCCTCAATGAAACCGACGTGACCGCCTTGTGCGCAGAGCTCGAGGGTCACACCCGGCCCCAGGTCGCCGATATCCGGTATCACGTCGGGCCGCATCAGTGGATCATCTGCGGCATGCAGGATCAGCGTGGGGATTTCAATGCCCTTTAGGAAGCCGATGCAGCTGCAACGTCGGTAGTAGTCATCCGCGCTGGCGAAGCCGTTGAGGGGAGCGGTTATGCATTGATCGAACTGGTAGAGCGAATCGATACGCTTGATCGGCATCTGCAGCGGGGCAGGGCGGTCGGTGAATTTGCGTCTGTAGCTGCGCACCAGCTTGTTCAATAGATGGCGGCCGTAGAGCCGTGAAAATCCCCGCTGCATGCGGGCGACGGCGCTTGCCAGGTGAAACGGTACCGAGATGGCGATAGCGGTGCGGGTTAGCGCCGCACGGCCGGTCTCGCCCAGATATTTCAGCAGTAGATTGCCACCCAGCGAGATGCCGATCAGGGCATCGGGCCGCTCGCCCCGTTGCTGCAACCGTTCCAGCACCTCGGCCAGATCCTCGCTGGCACCTGAGTGGTAGCTGCGGGCCTGTCGGTTGGGCTCTCGGCCGCAGCCCCGCAGATGCATGAAGACGGTGCTGAAATCCTCCCGCTCCAACGCCTTCAACAGGGGTACGGCATAGTGGGACTTGAGTGAGCCCTCAAGTCCATGGATCAGCAGTACCAGCGGTCCCTCGCGGCGTCGCCAGGCCAGGTCGATAAAGTCACCGTCTTCCAATTCAAGCCGTTCCCAGGCCACATCGAGTGCTTGGGCCGGACGCAGCAGGCTCGGCCAGAGGGTCTGTAAATGGGGGGATCTCAGCCACCAGGCCGCCTTGAAGTTGCTGGATATCAGCCGACCTGAGCGCCCGCCCCGCATGAATGTCGCAACCTCCACAAGTGCTGATCTGCGCTTCAGTGACGCAGATGTGACGGCGTGCCGCCGCCGGCCGTTCCAAACTGGCTGATCAGCAGCTTGCGGCGCTCTTCAAATGTTACCGCTTCGATGATCGCCTGGTTGTCTCTATGGTGCAAGGCAGCTGAGTTGTCAATAGGTTCAGCAGTGTGTAAAGGGATTCTGCATGCTTGCCTCCACGGCATCTTCAAAGCATAAGAGCGACGCTTGCTGAGAACGTTCCCCGCCGGCAATGCGGTTCGGGGGGAGTGCTTTAAAAACATGCCTTACATACCCGCATAGAAAAACTATACTGAGTGTGCCAAGTCGCACCCTTCACACAATAACAGGGAGCCGTCATGACCGATATCAGATCACTCCTCGGAGCCGAGGCGGAGAGTCTTTTAGATCATCAATGTCAGACCATCGACCGGACGATGTTACATCTGCCCGGGCCGGACTATGTGGACCGGGTGGTGGCGGACAAGGACCTCAAGCCGGGGGTGTTGCGCAGCCTGCAGACGTTGTTCAATACCGGGCGCCTGGGTGGCAGCGGTTACCTTTCTATCCTGCCCGTGGATCAAGGTGTAGAGCATTCGGGAGGGGCCTCCTTTGCCCCCAATCCTATCTATTTCGACCCGCAAAAGATCGTCGAGCTGGCCATCGAGGGAGGTTGCAATGCGGTGGCCTCAACCCTTGGTGTGCTGGGTGCCGTATCACGCCGTTATGCCCACAAAATCCCGTTTTTAGTCAAACTTAACCATAACGAGATGTTGACCTATCCCGCCATCTACGACCAGACCCTCTTCGCATCGGTGGAGCAGGCCTTCGATATGGGTGCGGTGGCGGTGGGTGCCACCATCTATTACGGTTCGCTCGAATCGCGCCGGCAGATCATGGAGATCTCCGAGGCCTTTCAACAGGCTCACGAACTCGGCATGGTGACGGTGCTCTGGGCCTATCTGAGAAACAGCGAGTTCAAGGTGAGCGGTGTTGATTACCACACTGCCGCCGACCTCACCGGCCAGGCCAATCATCTGGCGGCCACCATTGAGGCCGACATCGTCAAGCAGAAGCAGGCGGAGGGCAATGGCGGCTACCGGGCAGTCAAGTTCGGCAAGACCCACGACAAGGTCTACACTGATCTCACCTCGGACCACCCGGTCGACCTGGTGCGTTATCAGGTGGCCAACTGCTACATGGGACGCGCCGGCCTGATCAACTCGGGTGGCGCCTCCTCCGGTGAGGGCGATCTGGCCCAGGCGGTGCGCACTGCCGTGATCAACAAGCGGGCCGGCGGTATGGGGATGATCTCAGGACGCAAGGCGTTCCAGAGGCCGATGGACCAGGGTATTGAACTGCTGAACGCAATTCAGGACGTCTATCTCGACGCCAGTGTGACACTAGCCTGATTCGCTGAGATGTTTAAAACTACGGGCGTCGCCGACATAGAGTTCGCTGTGTAAATCAAAGTTTTCTTTGCTTAACCCTATTCAGGTCGTGGTCGAAGCCGGGCCACAGAGCCAGTTAGAGATTTCCCACTGAGTGCGTTCCCGGGGGATGTTAAGGTGTGGGTATTCATTAAAGGGATCCCAAAGGAGATGAATTCGAAGGCGCTCAAGAAGTTCGCCAAGCGTCTATTGTCTTACGGCTGGCTGCCATTCAACCTAAGGAACCGCATCATAATTTCCGCTTCGAAGATCCTCAAGATCGTCCATACTCGTAGCCGTTCTGTAGAGTATCATGGCTTGATCCAGGTGCTGCCGGCCGGCAAGGTGGAGAGCGTAATCCAGCGCCTCAATCATGCGACAATCAACGGCCAACAGCTGCGGGCTCATACCTACAACAAACGTTTAATCCGTTCGGATAGGCGCGGGGTGTTTTTCAGCGAAGCGAACACACAGCCTTATGAAAGGCGGCAGCATGAGCGTCGCCGCAGTCACCTGGTCAGTCAGGTG
>JASFJY010000005.1:0-20066 GCA_050119415.1 Chromatiales bacterium
CGCGCCCTGGATGACACCGTCCTCGCCGCCCCGGCCGTGGAGAATGATAAAGGCCCGGTCGAAGCCGCCTACGGCCAGCTGCTGCAACAGATCAGCACCGGCATCGATGTCGTGAGCGTCCACGCCGCGTTGCCGCAATGCCGCCAGCACGGCGGCACCGCTGCGCAGGGAGATCTCCCGCTCCGCCGAATCGCCACCCATCAGGACCGCCACTTTGCCGAACTCACTCAATGAAATCTCAAAGCTCATTGGGCCTCTCCAATGCGATGGACCTCGGTCACCAGTTTAATGCCGGTCGCGCTCTCCACCTCGTCCTGCACCAGCGCAATGAGCTGCTCGATATCGGCGGCGCTGGCCGCACCGGTGTTGACGATGAAATTGGCATGTTTCTCCGAGACCTGGGCACCGCCAACACGCCGCCCCTTGAGGCCGGTCGACTCGATCAACCGTGCCGCATAGTCACCGGGCGGATTGCGGAACACCGATCCACAACTTGGCAGTTGGGTCGGTTGGGTAGCGGCACGGCGTTCCAGCAACCGCTTGATCTCTCGTTGGGTCGCCTCCACATCGCCGCTTTCCAGGAAAAGTTCCGCCGACAGGAACCACTCGTCTTTGGCGCCAACCACCTTGCGATACCCGATATCAAAATCGCAGGGATCACGCTGTCTCACCTGGCCAAGGCGGTCGACGGTTTCGACCCGGACCACCCTGCGCCAGGTCTCGCCTTCGAAGGCCCCTGCGTTCATGGCCAGGGCGCCGCCCAGGGTGCCGGGGATGCCGGCCAGGAACTCGACCCCGCAGCGTCCCGCCCGCGCCGTGGTACGGGCGATCTTGGCGCAGGCGACGCCGACCTCGGCATAGAGTCGGTCGGCATGCAACCACTGCATGCGCGTAAGGCAACCCTGGGTGGCGATGACCGTGCCGGGAAAACCACCGTCGCGCACCAGTAGATTGCTGCCGAGCCCGAGCCAGAACAGGGGCTCCTGAGGCTCCAGTTGGCGCAGGAAGGTCAACAGGTCCTGCCGGTCGGCCGGCCGGTAGAAACGTCTCGCCGGGCCGCCGACCCGCCAAGTGGTATGCCGCGACAACGGCTCGCCGTAGCGCAGCTCCCCGCGCAATCTAGAGTGATCGATAGCTGGCATCATTCTCAGCAATCCAGGTCCTGCACGTTTTTTCCCTTGCCTGTCGCTTCGGCACCATTGCGGCCGATGACCGCCTGTTGCCTAGCGGGCAGGCGCCGCTTGTTAATGACCGGTAGCGGCAGCGGTCTGCACAGCGACTCGCCGCAGCCCATGTGTAGTCGTTTCATATCGATTATCTGTGTCATTCACTCCGCCTCCGCACAAAGTTTCAGGGACATCTCGGCCGCCACTGCGCCGATACTGCCCGCCCCCAGAGTGAGTACGATGTCGCCGTCCTTGACTAGTCCCCGCAACAACGCCGGCAGCTCCTCCACCGGCTCAACAAAAACCGGATCCACCTGTCCGCGGGTACGGATGGCGCGGCTCAGATCACGCCCGCTGGCACCTTGAATCGGCTCCTCGCCTGCCGCATAGACCTCGCTGAGAATCAACAGATCGGCCGTCGAGAGCACCTGCACGAAGTCGTCGAACTGTTCCTGGGTGCGGGTGTAGCGGTGGGGTTGAAAGGCCAACACCAGACGACGCTCCGGCCAGCCGTCGCGCACCGCCTGCAGGGTGGCGGCAATCTCGCTCGGATGGTGGGCGTAGTCATCCACCAGCATTACCCGTTTACCGTCGAATTGGCAGTCACCGTAGGTCTGGAAGCGTCGACCTATGCCCTCGAACCGTTCGAGGGCGCGTTGGATGCTGTCACGGTCGAGGTGCAGCTCCAAGGCGATGGCGATGGCCGCCAGGGCATTGAGCGCATTGTGGCGCCCCGGCAGATTGAGGGTGATCTGCAGCGGTCTGTCCAGCGTCTCGGCATGGACGGTGAAATCAGTCTTCAATCCCGTCTGCCGCACATCGGAGGCGCGCACATCGGCCTCCTCGTGAAAACCGTAGGTGGTCACCGGCCGGCTGAGCTCCGGCAGCAGACTGCGTACCTCCTCATCGTCGATACAGAGCACCGCCCTACCGTAGAATGGCAGATGGTGCAGGAACTCCAGAAAAGTGCCGCGCAACCGGTTGAAGTCACCGCCATAGGTGGTCATATGGTCGGCGTCGATGTTGGTCACCACCGCCACCATCGGTTGCAGATAAAGGAACGAGGCATCGCTCTCGTCGGCCTCGGCCACTAAATAGTCGCCCTCGCCGAGCCGCGCGTTGGCGCCGGCGCTGTTGAGACGTCCACCGATGACAAAGGTGGGGTCGAGGTCCGCCTCCGCCAGCACGCTGGTGATCAGGCTGGTGGTGGTGGTCTTGCCGTGGGTACCGGCCACCGCGATGCCATAGTGGAAGCGCATGATCTCTGCCAGCATCTCGGCCCTTGGCACAACCGGGATGCGCAACTCGCGGGCTGCCACCACCTCCGGGTTGTTCTCCTTTACCGCGCTGGAGATCACCACTGCGTCGGCATCGCGCACCTGCTCGGCCGTATGGCCCTGCTGAATGCGCGCCCCCAAGCGTGCCAGACGCAGAGTCACCCCGCTCTCCCGCTGGTCGGAACCGGAGACCTGATAGCCCAGATTGATCATCACTTCGGCTATACCGCTCATGCCGGCACCGCCAATGCCGACAAAATGGATGCGGCGCATGCGGCCCATGCTGTTAGGGGCGTGACGTCGACGTTGCTGCACATTCATCGTTTCAGACTCTCCAGGCAGGCATGCCCCACCAAGCCGGCGGCATCGGGTTCCGCCACGGCACGGGCGGCTACAGCCATGCGTAACAAACCCGGCCGGTCTTCGCTCAGGGTTTGCAGTGTCGCCGCCAGTCCCTCGGCGGTCATTTCGGATTGGGGCAACAAAAATGCAGCACCCTCCTCGACAAGGAAGCGGGCATTATGGGTCTGATGGTCGTCGACAGCATGGGGATAAGGCACCAGAATCGCCCCCACACCGGCCGCCGCCAGCTCGGAGACAGTCAGCGCCCCGGCACGACAGATCACCAGGTCAGCCCAGCCATAGGCTGCGGCCATATCCTTTTCGAAAGGCTTGATCTCGGCACTCACGCCAGCGCTGCGATAGGCGGCGACCGCCTCCTCGTAGAGCTTCTCGCCCGCCTGATGACGCACCTCGGGCCGCTGCTGAGGCGGCAGCAGCGCAAGCGCTTTCGGCAGGGTTTGATTTAGCGCCCGCGCGCCCAGAGAGCCACCCAGCACCAGCAGACGAAGCGCACCGGTGTGGTTGGCGAAACGCTCGACCGGGGTCGGCAGATCGACAATCTCCCGGCGTACCGGATTGCCTGAGATCTCAGCCCCCACTTCGGCGCCGAAGCTGCCGGGGAAGGCTTCGAAAACCCGCGCGGCGGAACGCGCCAACAGCCGGTTGGTCAGGCCTGGAATGGCGTTTTGCTCCTGGATCACCAGCGGAATACGCAGCACTCTGGCCATCAGGCCGCCGGGACCGGTAACGAAACCGCCCATGCCCAGCACTACGTTGGGTCGGATACGGCGCAACACCGTCAGGGCCTGCCACAGGGCGCGGCCGATTTCGAAGGGTGCCAACAGACGGCGCTTCCAGCCGACACCGCGCACACCGCGCACCTCGATCTGCTCCAAGTCAATGCCGTAGCCGGGAATCAGGCGCGACTCCATGCTGTGGGCGCTACCGAGCCAAGTGATGCGGCAGCCCTGTCCGCTCAACCACTGAGCCACCGCCAGCGCCGGGAAGAGGTGTCCGCCTGTGCCACCCGCCATGATCATCACATGAGGCTCCATGAGCGGCCTCCTCGCTTGTCCGGTGCGGTGGACTGCCGGGTTTCGTAGTCGATGCGCAACAACAGCGCCATCATCAGGCAAACGACGATGATGCTGTTGCCGCCATAGCTCATGAAGGGCAGTGTCAGCCCCTTGGTCGGCAGCATACCCACATTGACGCCGATGTTGATGAAGGCCTGCAGACCGATCCAGAGCCCCAGGCCATAGGCGGTATAGGTTGAGAAGCGATCGCCCCGCGCCTCGGCCCGCGCGCCGATCTGAAAGGCGCGCCAAGTAATGAAGGCGAAGAGGAGAATCACGCCGAGGGTGCCGATAAGTCCGAACTCCTCGCCCACCACCGCCATGATAAAGTCGGTGTGGGCCTCCGGCAGATAGAACTGCTTCTGGATGCCGTTGCCCAGCCCCACTCCAGAGATCTCGCCGCGACCGAAAGCGATCAACGCCTGGGAGAGTTGAAAATCGGTATTGAAGGGATCGTCCCAAGGATTGACGAAGGTGGTCATGCGCTGCCAGCGATAGGGGGAGAAGTAGATCAAGGCCCAACCGGCGCTGCCGGCCAGCCCGATCAGCATGGCGAACTGATGGAGCACTACACCACCGAGGAAAAGCATGCCCAGGGCGGTAGCGAAGAGCACCACCGTGGTGCCGAAATCGGGCTGCAGCAGGATCAGCGAACTGGTGATCACCAGCAGCAGCATGGGCTTGGCGAAGCCCCAGAAGGAGCGTGCCACCTCGTCCTGACGGCGCACCAGATAACCGGCGATGTAGAGCACCATGAAGAGTTTCACGAACTCTGAACTCTGCAGATTGAAGAAGCCGAGCGGAATCCAGCGGGTCGCCCCGTTGACCGTTTTGCCGACGCCCGGCACCAGCAGCAACGCCAGTAGCAGCAGACCGAAAAAGACCAACATCGGCCCCGCCTTCTGCCACTGCGCCATCGGGGCCTGAAAAACGGCCAGTGCCCCGGCGATGCCCAGTCCCATGGCAAAGAGGTGGCGATAGATATAGAAGAAGGGATCGCCGGTCATGCGATCACCGACAGTCATAGAGGCGGAGGAGACGATCACCAGGCCGAAACAGAGCAGCACCGCCGCCGCAGTGAAGAGCAGGCCGTCGATCATGGGCGGCGCCTGCCGACTGCTGCCGGCATCGATGGCCTGGGGGCGTGCTGGATTGCTCATTCCGCCAGCGCCTCCACCGCACGGATGAACGCATCGCCCCGCTCCTCGAAGTTGCGGAACATGTCGAAACTGGCACAGGCCGGCGAGAGCAGCACACGGTCACCCGGTTCACCCAATTGCACCGCCTTGCTCACCGCATCCTCCAGAGTGACCGCATGCACCAGCCGGCAGCTCTGCCGCAGAACTTCTTCCAACAACGGCGCATCGCGACCAATCAGGATAACCGCCCGTGTGGTCAGCGCGGCCACCGACGCCAGTTCGATAAAATCGGCCCCTTTGCATTCGCCGCCGGCGATCAGCACCGTCCGGCTTGAGCCCGATTCAGGGTGAAGGCCCTTGAGCGCCGACATGGTGGCCCCCGGATTTGTGCCCTTGGAGTCGTTGTACCACTGCAGCCCCCCCTTATCCGCCAGAAACTGGGTACGGTGCGGCAGACCGCTGAAACCGCGCAGGGCGGTCAACATGGCATTCATCGGCAACTCCACCAGGCTGCCGAGAGCCAGGGCCGCCAGGGCATTGGCCAGATTGTGTCGGCCCTTGATGCGCAGTTCTTCCGTCGCTATCAAGGCCTCTTGGCCACACGCCAGCCAGCTACCGTCCGCCTTCGCCAGCAGACCGAAGTCATCACCTTGCGGCTCACCCAGGGTGAAGCCGAGACGTCGCTTGACGCCTCCCGCCATGTTCACCACCCGGGCATCGTCCAGGTTGATCACGGCGGCATCGGCCTGTCTATAGATCGATGCCTTGGTCTCGGCATAGGCATCGATATCGGGATAGCGGTCCATGTGATCGGCGCAGACGTTGAGCACCACCGCAGCGGCCGGCTGCAGGGACCAGGTGCTCTCCAGCTGAAAACTCGAGAGTTCCAGCACATAGAGTTCCACGGCGTCATCGAGCAGATCGAGGGCCGGTTCTCCGAGATTGCCACCGACCGCCACGTTGAGACCTGCCCTACGCGCCATTTCGCCCAACAGAGTGGTCACGGTGCTCTTGCCATTGGAACCGGTGATCGCCACCACCGGCGCCTTGGCGGCGCGGGCGAAGAGCTCGATATCGCCCATCACCTCGGTCCCCTCGTCACGGGCCGCCTGAATCAGCGGTTCGCTCAGCGGTACGCCGGGGCTTACCACCAGGTGGTTGGCCGCTTGGAACACTTCCGGCTGAAAACCGCCAAGGAAGATCGCCATGTCGGGATAGAGGGCCTGCAAATTCTCCAACCCCGGCGGATGCTCGCGGCTATCGGTCACCGCCAGCGCCACACCCCGGGCCGCCAGATAGCGGGCGCAGGAGAATCCGGTCTTGCCGAGACCGACGATCAGTGTCTTATTTTTCTCTATCGATTGTTCCGCCATCAACGTATCTTCAGACTTGCCAGACCGACCAGCACCAGAATGACGGTGATGATCCAGAAACGTACTATGACCCGGGGTTCGGGCCAGCCCTTGAGTTCGAAATGGTGGTGCAGCGGCGCCATGCGAAAGATGCGCTTGCCGGTGAGTTTGTAGGAGGCCACCTGCAGCACCACTGAAACCGTCTCCACGACGAAGACCCCGCCCATGATGAAGAGCACGATCTCCTGACGTATCGCCACCGCCACCACGCCAAGCGCCGCGCCCAGCGCCAGCGCCCCCACGTCGCCCATGAAGACCTGGGCCGGATAGGTGTTGAACCAGAGAAAACCCAATCCCGCCCCCACCAGGGAGGCGCAGAAGACGATCAGTTCGCCGACACCGGGCAGGAAGGGGATTTTCAAATAGTTGGCGAAGTCGGCGTGCCCGGTGACATAGGCCATGACACCGAGGCCGCCCCCGACCATCACCGTGGGCAAGATCGCCAGGCCGTCGAGACCGTCGGTGAGGTTGACCGCATTGGATGAACCCACGATCACCAGATAGCTGAAAAGGATGAAGACCGGTCCCCAGTCGAGCGAAACCTCCTTCAGATAAGGAATCAACAGGGCGGTCTCCATCGATGAACTGGCGGTGAAGTAGAGGAATAGAGCCGCCCCCAGCCCGGCCACCGACTGCCAGAAGTATTTCCAGCGGGCCACCAGCCCCTTGGGGTCGTTGAGCACCAGCTTCTTGTAATCGTCGACCAAACCGATCAAGCCGAAGATCAGGGTCACGATCAGCACGAGCCAGACATAGCGATTGTGCAGATCGGCCCACAACAGGGTCGTGATGGCGATGGCCACCAGGATCAGCGCCCCGCCCATGGTGGGGGTGCCGGCCTTGGAAAAGTGGGTCTCCGGACCGTCGTCGCGAACCGTCTGGCCGATCTGATGAAAACTCAGTCGCCGGATCATCATCGGCCCCAGCAGCAATGAGATCAGCAGTGCCGTCAAGGTACCGAGGATGGTACGCATCGTAAGGTATTGAAAAACGCTGAAGCCGCTGTCGAATTTCGTCAGCCATTCGGTAAGATAGAGCAGCATGGTCAGTCACCCCCTTCATCCAACAACCCCTTTACCACGCGCTCCATGCCTGCACTGCGCGACCCCTTTATCAACAGGGTGTCGCCGGCGACCGCCTGATCCTTCAGGGCGGTTACCAGATCTTCAAGCCGTTCAAACGCCCGGGCACCCTCACCGAAGGCTTGCGCCGCCCGGCGGCTGAGCCGCCCAAGAGTATAAAGATGGGGCAGACCCGCCGCCTGGGCACGGCGGCCGATCTCGGCGTGCAGGGCCTCGCTCTGCTCACCCAGTTCGGCTAAATCGCCCAGCACCAGCCAACGGCCCCCGGGTGCCTGCCGCAGCACCGCAATAGCGGCGGCCACCGAATCGGGATTGGCGTTGTAGGTGTCGTCGATCAGGCGCAGACCATCGGGCGACAGCTGCATCCTCAGGCGGCCACCCACAGACTCCACAGAAGCCAGTCCCCGTCGGATCTGCCCGACGCTGCAGCCCATCGCCAGGGTGGCGGCAATCGCCGCCAGGGCGTTCATCAGGTTGTGACGCCCGGCCAGGGCCAGCTCCACCCTGAATTCAGTCTCCCCGTAAATGACCTGCATCGTACTTTTGAAACCGTTTTCGGACCAGTGGACCTGCGCTCGGTCCAGATCGCCTCGCACATGCGCCCGGGGTGAGCTACCAAAGGAGAGCAGCCGGTGCTCGCCAAGCAACCCACACCAGTAGTCGAAGAAGGTGTCATCCGCGTTCAGCACCGCCAAACCGTCGTCCGTCAGACCGCTGAGAATCTCCCCCTTGGCCCGCGCCACCCCCCGCAGATCACCGAAGCCCTCCAGATGGGCGGCCCCGGCATTGGTGATGACCGCCACATTGGGTCGCGCGATACGGGTCAGATAATCGATCTCGCCGAGATGGTTGGCCCCCATCTCGACCACCGCGTAGGCCTCGCCCTGCAACCGCAGCAGAGTCAGGGGCAGACCAATGTCGTTGTTGAGATTGCCACGGGTCGCCAACACCACGCCGCGTTGACGCAGAATGGCGGCGACCAGCTCTTTCACCGTGGTCTTGCCGTTACTGCCGGTGATGCCGACCAACGGTACCGGAAAGCTGTCGCGCCACAAGGCGGCCAGGCGCCCTAAGCTCGAATGGGTGTTGTCGACCCGGATCTGCGGCACCGGCTCCAATCGCTCCTCGCTCACCAGCAAGCCCGAGGCGCCCGCCGATATGGCCTGGGGAATGAAGTCATGCGCGTCGAAATGGGGCCCCTTGAGCGCCACAAAGAGCGCTTCAGGCGACATGGTGCGGCTATCAGTACTGACGTTGCTGAAGGCGATGTCATCCCCAACCAGCACCCCATCGAGGTGTTCAGCCACTTGTGATAGGCGCAAGACGTTCACTCTTCACTCACCTGCCACTTGGCCAGGGCCAGGGCCACCTGTTCGCGATCATCGAAATGAAGGGTCTCTCCAGCCACCAGCTGATAATCCTCGTGCCCCTTGCCAGCCACCAGCACCAGATCACCGGGTTGTGCTTCATGGACGGCCCGCCGGATGGCCAGGCCTCGATCGGCCAAGACAACCGCCCGTTTCGGTTGTTGCATGCCGGCGAGTATCTCATCGATGATGGCGGCGCTGGCTTCGCTACGCGGATTGTCGTCGGTGACATAGACCCGGTCGGCCAAGCGCTCCGCCAGAGCGCCCATCTGCGGCCGCTTGCCCCGATCACGATCACCGCCGCAACCGAACACCACAGAGAGCCGGCTGGCACAGTGCAGACGCACCGCCTGCAGGGCCTTTTCCAGGGCATCGGGGGTATGGGCATAATCAACCACCACGGTGGGCCGCTCATCACCGCCGAACAGTTGCATACGTCCCGGTACCGTCTCGAGTCGTTCCATCACCCGCAGCGCCCGCTGTAGATCCCAGCCGCGCAGCAGCAGCACCAGCAGCACCGCTAACAGATTCGAGGCATTGAAGCGACCCAGCAGACGACTCTTTAATATGCCTTCGCCCTTATGGCACACCAGGTCGATCTCCATGCCCCGGCCCGTGGGGGTGATGGTACGCGCGCGCACCCAACCGCTCAGGCCATCCGGCAAGCTTGCTTGGGGATCCAGCGTATAGGCCATCGCCTCGACCCCGGCGGGCAACTGTGAAAGCAGACGGCGTCCCTCTTCATCATCGAGGTTACTTACGGCAAAACCGAGCCCCGGCATATGGAACAGCCGCTGCTTAGCCGCCGCATAGTTCTCCAGGGTGCCGTGATAGTCGAAATGGTCGCGACTCAGATTGGTGAAGATGGCGCCATCGAATCGGACCGCCTCGGCTCGTCCCTGGTCGAGGGCGTGGGAGGAGACCTCCATGGTCACCGCGCAGGCGCCCTGCTGGCGCATCTCCGCCAGCAGCCGCTGCAGGGTGACGGCGTCGGGGGTGGTGAAACCGGTCGGTCTCAGGGCGCCGGGAAAGCCGTAGCCGAGGGTCCCCATAACCCCACAGGGCATCTCATCGTCGAGTGCCTGTGCTAGCAGCTGGCTGATACTGGTCTTGCCGTTGGTACCGGTGATGCCATAGACGCACATAGACCGGCTGGGCTCGTCATAGAAGCGCCCGGCAAGTGTGCTGACATGCCGTGACAGCTCAGGCACAGCCCGCAACGGCAGCGACAGATCCGTCAAGCTGGCGGCCAGGTGATCACCCTCACCCGCATCAGGCTCCCACAGAATCGCCGCCGCCCCCTGCGCGATCGCCTGTCGCGCAAAGGCCAGTCCATGCTGACGGGTGCCGCTACAGGCCAGGAACAGGCTGCCGGGTTTGACCTGCCGGCTGTCCAGCGTCAGGCCGAGGATCTGTCGATCCGACGCCGGATCGACTTCCAGCAGGCCGGCCAGCAGGCCGACGAAGGTTGGGGGATCTGCCAGCTGTTCCGCCGTCATCATCCCTTCTCTCCCAGCCGCGCCATCAGGGTGTTCTCCTGCCAAGGCTTGTCCGGCGGAATATTGAGCAGGCGCAGGGCGCCGCTCATCACCTTGGCGAAGACCGGTGCCGCCACCAGACCACCGTAGTACTCATCGCCCCGGGGTTCATCGATGATTACCGCCATCACCAGGCGGGGGTCGCTGGCCGGCGCCATGCCGACAAAGAGTGAAAGGTATTTGTCCTCGGCATAGCCGCCTGCCACCGCCTTTTTCGCCGTACCGGTCTTGCCCGCCACGCGGTAACCGGGAATGGCCGCCTGCGGGGCCGAACCTTCGCTGCTGACTACGGTTTCGAGCATCTTTACCAGGGCGCGGGTGGTGCTCTTGCGCAGCACCCGCTCACCCTCGGGTGGCTGGTCGAGCTTGAGCACAGAGACCGGCAGTCGAATGCCGTCGTTTGCCAGCACCGCATAGGCGCGGGTCAGCTGCAGAGGGGTGACCGAGAGGCCGTAGCCGAAAGAGAGGGTGGCCTGTTCGAAAGACGACCAGTCGGAAAAAAAGGGTAGACGGCCGCTCGACTCGCCAGGAAACTGGCTGCCCGTGACCTCGCCAAAACCCAAGCGGGAGTAGGCTTTCCACAGCGCCTCCGGCTCCATCGAGAGGGCAATCTTGCTGGCCCCCACATTGCTTGACTTACGCAGTACGGTGGTCACGTCGATCATGCCATAGTTGCGGTGGTCACGTACCAGATAACGGCCCACCTTCATCTGGCCTGGTGTAACGTCGATGGGCGTGTCGGGCTTGATATGACCGTTCTCCAGCGCTGCCGCCACAGTGAAGGGCTTCATGGTGGAGCCGGCCTCGAAAACATCGGTCACCGCCCGGTTGCGCAGGCGGCTGCGGCGGTTATCACGCGACGCATTGGGGTTGTAGGAGGGGCTGTTGACCATGGCCAGGATCTCACCGGTATGTGCATCCAGCATCACTGCCGAACCGGAGCGGGCGCGATGCTTGTTCACCGCGGCCTTGAGTTCCCGATAGGCGAGAAACTGCAGGCGACGATCGAGGCTGGTGCGCAGATCCTTGCCGGGAGCGGGACTGCGGATATTCTCCACCTGCTCCACCACACGCCCCTTGCCGTCCTTGATCACTCGTTTGGAGCCCCGGGTGCCTCTGAGCCAATTATCATAGAGCAATTCAAGCCCTTCCTGGCCCTGGTCATCGATATTTGTGAAGCCCACCATATGGGCCGCCACTTCGCCGCTGGGGTAGAAGCGACGATATTCGGGCAGCAGATTGATACCCTCAATGTCGAGCTGACCTACCGTCGCGGCCAGATCGGGATTGATACGCCGGCGCAGGTAGACGAAAGCCCGATCGCTGGCGAGCATGCGGCGCAATCTGTCAGGATCGAGATCGAGAGTTGTGGCCAGTGCGCCGATAGTCTGGGCGTCCACCTGCAACCGGCGGGGATTGGCCGCCACGCTCTTCACCGGGGTGCTGATGGCCAACGGCTCGCCGTTACGATCGGTGATCATACCGCGGCTTGCATCCACCTCCATCACACGTAGATAGCGGCGCTCCCCTTGCTCCTGCAGGAACGCGGTCTCGAATACCTGGCGGTCGACCGACAGCCCGATCAGCGATGCATAGGCCAGTCCCAACACCGCCAGCACGGTGATGCGTCGCGCCCGATAACTCGGCACCCGCTTGATCTCTGCTTGTTGACCTTTTTTGCGTTTCACGCCCGCCATGTTCAGCGCCTGATAACAACGACTTCGTTCATCGCGGGAAGATGCATCTGCAAACTGTCCCGCGCCCTCTGTTCCACTTCCGAATGGGTCGCCAGCGTGCTCTCCTCAAGCTGCAGACGTCCCCATTCGATACCCAGCTGATCCCGTTCGGCCTGCAGCTCCTGCAGCACCACGAAGTGCCGGCGGCTGAGATACTTGCTGTAGACCACACCGATCGCCGACATCACCACCGCCGCCAACAGCACCAGCACCAGCCCCCAGTTACGGGTCGCATTCATGCTGTTCGCTCCGCCATGCGCAACACCGCGCTGCGGGCGCGGGGGTTGGCCTCGATCTCGGCGGCATCCGGATGGATCGCCTTGCCCACCAACTTGAGCCGCGGCCGCAGCTGATCCTGGCGCACCGGCACCCCTGGCGGAAAAGGATCGCCCTTGGCCTGGTTGCGCATAAAGCGCTTGACAATACGATCCTCCAACGAGTGAAAACTGATCACCGCAAGGCGCCCACCCGGCGCCAGGACATCGAATATCTGAGGGAGACATGCCTCAATGGCATCAAGTTCCCTGTTAATGTGGATACGTATCGCCTGAAAACTCCTCGTCGCCGGATGCTTACCCTTCTCCCACGAGGGGTTGGCCTGACTCACCACATCTGCCAGCCGATCGGTGGTGGTGATCGGCGCCTGCGCGCGTGCTGCCACAATGGCCCTCGCGATGCGTTTGGCATGACGCTCTTCGCCGTACTCCTTGAGCACGGCGGCGATCTCGTCGACCTCTGCCCGGGCCAGCCACTGCGCGGCCGACTCACCCTGGCTGCTATCCATGCGCATATCCAGGGGTCCCGACTTGCCGAAGCTGAAGCCGCGTTGCGCCTGGTCCAACTGCGGCGATGAGACACCCAGATCGAGCAGCACGCCGTCAACCCGACCCATCACTCCTGTTTGTCGCGCCACTTCAGCCAACATGGCAAAACTCCCATGAATAATGCTGAATCGTGAATCGTCGGCAAACCGTGCCTGCCCGTATGCCACCGCCTGTGGATCCCGATCGATGGCAATCAGGCGTCCCTTGTCGCCCAGCGCATCGAGGATCAAGCGGCTGTGTCCGCCACGCCCGAAAGTGCCATCTATATAGATACCCTCGGGATCTATCCGCAGCGCTTCCACCGCTGGTCCTAATAGAACTGAATGATGCTCGGTCTGCATCAGATCGAGATCGATTTGAAATCATCAGGCAGTTCGAGCGCGTTCAGATCGATCTTTTGCAGCCAAGCATCCTGACGCGCGTTCCATGTCTCCTCGTCCCAAAGCTCGAACTTATTAATCTGCCCCACCAAGGCGACCTTCTTATCCAGATTGGCAAACTTGCGTAACTCCTGGGGAAGCAGGATCCGTCCCTGACCATCCATCTCGATGTCATGCGCGTTACCTATGTAGAGACGTTGCAGGTTACGCGACGCCTCATCAAAGGAGGGCAGCTTTTTGAGTTTTTCCTCGATATCGAGCCAGATGGGTTGAGGATAGATCAGCAGGCAACGGTCTTTGTCGACGGTGATCACCAATTCGGAGGCACAGACCTCCACCAACCGCTCGCGATAACGCGTCGGTATGGCGATGCGACCCTTCGCATCCAGATTGAGTGATGAAACCCCTCGAAACAATTGTAGCTCCCGTAGACTGTTCTCTCCCTAATTTCCCACTTAATTCCACTAATTTCCATATTAGGCCCCGCTCCCCCACTTGTCAAGGAACTGATTACAAAATTCCTTTTCGACTCAGTAGCTTACGAAAAACTTGTCACAAACTGCGACGCAGGTCTCATTGATTGAGAATACAATCAGATGACAAGAAAACCTAAAGTGACTTATTAAGATTTAGGGGGCGCACCCAGGATGGGTGTAGGAGGGATGGGAGCCGGCCTGTAAGCCGGGTTCTGTCGAGGACAGTCATTCATCTGGGATGTGCGTCGCCGCACACCTCAAGCAACCTACCCGGGAACCACGCGGGCCGCGTATCGTTCCCCTATTTGGTCTTGCTCCGGATGGGGTTTACCCTGCCACGCCTGTTACCAGGCGCGCGGTGCGCTCTTACCGCACCATTTCACCCTTACCCCGGCCGAGAAACCGAGGCGGTATATTTTCTGTGGCACTTTCCGTAGGCTCTCGCCCCCCAGGCGTTACCTGGCACCCTGCCCTATGGAGCCCGGACTTTCCTCCACCGCCCGATGGCGGCAGCGACTGTCCGGCCGACTCCCGTTGACGACTCTAGGCCCATTTTCCGACTATGGCAAGGCCGCGCTCACATGTTGCAGGGTGGGTGAAGGCTGTTGAGCTGGGCTTATTAACCCGGCGACCAAATAGGTTAAAAGTGTCCTTTTAAGAGTGTCCTTGATCAAGGCGTGGCTCGCCGGATTAATAACTTGAATGTCATTTAAAAAAGTGTGCGGCGTCCACATCCAGCAGATAGAGCGCGAAAAGGCCTTGACGATCGAGCCAGTGGCAGCGGGGGCGAAAACCGGACTCCCCGGCAAGGGCGAGAAACTCCTGTGGAGTGTATTTGTATGAACTCTCCGTATGCAGGCGCTCACCCGCCTCGAAGCGGAAGCTGTAACCATTAACCTTGACCTGCTGCGCCACACCGCTGATCAGATGCATCTCGATACGCCCCGCCTGTGCATTATAAGAGGCATGGTGGGTGAAGGCCTCGGGATCGACTTCGGCCTGCAGCTCACGGCGCATGCGATGCAGCAGATTGAGATTGAAGGCGGCCGTGACACCCGCGGCATCGTTATAGGCGGCATCCAGAATAGCCGGTGCTTTCTTGGTATCCACGCCAATCAGCAACATGCCGTCTTCGCCTAACATATGGGAGAACATGCCCAGGAACGCCTTGGCCTCCGCCGGTTCGAAATTGCCTAGACTCGAACCGGGAAAGAATCCCAGACGCTGCCCATCCGGAACTGCATCCGGCAACGGCATCGAATGGGTGTAGTCGACACAGACCGCGTGCACGGCCAGCCGTGGGCACTCCCCTGCCAGAGCCTGCGCCGCCTGCTTGAGATAACCGCAGGAGATATCCATGGGTACATAGGCCGAGGGAGAGAGCGCGTCCAACAGCAGCCTGACCTTGACAGCGCTGCCTGCGCCCGGCTCGATTATCACCCGCCGCTGCCCGACGTGCCGGACGATTTCAGGTGCCAAACTGCTGAGCATGGCGCGCTCCACGTCGGGCAGATAGTACTCCGGCTGGCGGCATATATCGTCGAACAGGACAGACCCCCGCGCATCGTAGAAGAACTTGGGCGGAATAGTCTTTTGCTCGAGGGAGAAACCGCTGACTACCGCCTCGTGCAGGCTCAACCCCTCGGGCTTGAGATCGTAGAAGTGAATCTCTGCAGTCATTAGAGGTCCTCCGCCAGGCGCAGCCCGGTAAAGGGCCAGCGGTCGTGTGGATAGTAAAAGTTGCGATAACTGGCTCGAATGTGGTCCCCAGGAGTCACGCAGCACCCCCCTCGCAGCACCATCTGGTTCGACATAAACTTGCCGTTGTACTCTCCTATGGCGCCGTTCAGCGGTTTGAAACCGGGGTAGGCGCTATAGCTGGATGACGTCCAGTTCCAGAGATCACCGTACCACTGCCCCGCCGCCTCGGCAGGCTGCGGATGCAACAGGTCCCGCTCGAGAAAATGACCGGCTTCGGCATCCTGTCGCGCCAACGCCAGCTCCAGCTCCGCTTCCGACGGCAGACGTTTGTCCCGCCAGCGGGCATAGGCGTCGGCCTCGTAGTAGCTGATATGACAGACGGGTTGCTGCAGATTCAGCGGCCTGGGACCACCGAGGGTGAATTCACACCAGCCATCGCCGTCATGCTCCCAGTAGAGAGGATGCTTCCAGCCCCGTTCGTTGATCGACGTCCATCCATCCGCCAGCCATAACCTGGGCTCTTTGTACCCCCCATCCTGCATGAACTCGAGGTATTCACCATTGGTCACCAGACGCGTACCCAGACGATGGTCCTGAATCAGTTCCTGGTGACGGGGCCGTTCGTTATCAAAGGCGAAGGCGTCGGCGCTGGCGCCAATCCGACGAAGGCCGCCACTGCCATCCAGCCATTGCAGCGATGCAGCGCTGCCACTCGGTAGCGACAGGTCTTCCCGGTAGGCCGGTCGCAGGGGATTGACGAAAAAATTGTGCTTGATGTCCATCAACAATAGCTCCTGGTGCTGCTGTTCATGGTTAAGCCCGAGGATGAGACGACTGACCAACTCTGGCCACCGATCGCTACCCGCTCCAGCCAGGAGTTCACGCATCCAGTGGTCGACATGTCGCCTGTAGTCGATCACCTGCTCCAGTGTGGGCCGTGATAGCAACCCCCGTCTGGGTCGCGGATGCATGCTGCCGACCTGATAGTAGTAGCTGTTGAAAAGATAGGCGAATTGCTCATGGTATGGACGGTAACCGGGCATGAATTCTGCTAACAGAAAGGTTTCGAAAAACCAGCTTACATGCGCCAGATGCCACTTTGGCGGACTCGTCTCGACAACCGACTGCAGCTGGAAGTCATCCACCGCCAGGGGTTCGCAGATCCGCTCGCTGAGTTCGCGCACCGCCTCATAACGAGCCAGTAGGTTTTCGTCGTTTCTTTGCGACGGGGCCCGCGGCTCCGCGCTGCTGATTATTTCCATGACTCCCCCCTTTTTGTTTTCATAGTTGTTTTCATAGCGTGACCATGGAACTGGGTTAAGGTTCTGTATTATATCCCGGAGAATTTCGGGGCTGTTGCGCTTTGCTAACACTCAAAGAATAACCCTCAAAAACTGCAAGTTAGCTTCTTTTCAAGGCAACCGGGCGAAACAGTCGGGTTGCAAGTTCAACTTGCGCCTCCCTGCTATTTTTCTGACGTGCCAAACGAAGCACGTCGAAATGTGCCTCCTGCCGATATATCTTCCGGCTGAAATTTGAACCTCATCACTTTGCTGAAAACTCGCTTTCAGAGTGTGACGCAGTACTTCATAAAGATGTGAACTTAGATTTGATTGGTAAACCATACCAACTGATATCTTAGGAAATAAATTAATAAATGAGATGGAATTATGCGTATTTTCCGAAATTTGGTAACAAACAGCATTCTTGTCATTACCACTACTATCGGATTCACCAGCACGGAAGCAACGGCCCAAACCTTGAAGGCCGGCTCGCCGACACTGAACTCCGTCAATGTAGTCGGTAGTAATATCGTTCTTTCCTGGACGCAGGAAAACGCTATTCCCGATGGCGGCTATGACATCCACGTCGACGGCAAGGACACTAATCGCAGCAACCGCACCACCGCCACGTCGGCCTCCATCGGCAACCTGGATCTGACGCAGTCCCACTGCTTCAAGATCGAATCCCGCTATACCAAAACCCGAGAGTTCTACACTTCCAACCAACTCTGTAGTGAAGCACTGTTAGATTCACAGGCCCAGGCGGGTGCGCCGACACTGGTCTCCGTCGATGTCGTCGGCAGTGACATCGTGCTCTCCTGGACACAGGAATATGCTATTCCTGAAGGTGGCTACGACATCCACGTCGACGGCAAGGATACCAATCGCAGCAATCGCACCACCGCCACGACGGCCTCCATCGGCGACCTGGATCTAACGCAGTCCCACTGCTTCAAGATCGAATCCCGCTATACCAAAACCAGCGATTTCTACACCTCAAACCAGCTCTGCAGTGAAGTGTCGGGAACGAACCAGGCACCCTCAATCGGCGGTAATCCTGCGACCCAGGTAAGCGAAGGTGACGCATACAGTTTCACACCCAGCGTCTCCGATCCTGACGACGACGAGCTGAGCTTCTCGGTCAGCAACAAGCCCGAATGGGCCACCTTCGATACTACCAGCGGCACCCTGGCCGGGAGTCCGGCTTCCAGCGATGTTGGCCTCTACAGCAATATCGTGATCAGCGTCTCCGACGGAACGAACACTGCGTCATTGCCGGCATTCAGCATCAACGTCGAGGTGTTACAGTCGGGTGGTTTTGTCAGCTTCTCCAACTCCTCGGCATCCGTAACCGAAGGGGACATCATCAATGTCACGATCACCCGTTCGAATGGTGCAGACGAAGCCTCCGTCGCGTGCGGTACACGCAGTGTAACCGCTGTCTCGTCCACTGTCGGCGGCGACGACTATGCCGGCTTCTCCCCCACCGTGGTGAATTTTGCCAAAGGTGAAACAAGCAAGGTCATCTCGATCAAGACGCTAGATAATACCGAAGCGGAGAGTACAGAGACCTTTGAACTCTTTTTGGAATCTCCTTCAACGGGATATCAACTGGATACCAACGACATCCTCACCGTGACGATCGTTGACGACGATGAACAGACATACGGGTCCACCACCCTGAGCTGGACACCACCTTCAACCCGCGAGGACGGTACGTCACTTTCACTAAGCGAAATTGCCGGCTACCGTATTTATACGGGTGATTCAGAAGGCTCGCTTTCACCTGTGGTGGATATCAACGACTACTCGATGACCGAGTACACATTGACCGACATACCCACCGGCACCCATTACTACGGTGTCACCACCTACGATATGGACGGTAATGAGAGCGGCTTCTCCAACATTATTCAGAAGCAAATCCAATAAAGCCGCCACGGCCTGCACCGGTCGTTTCGACCGGCGCAGGCCGCACTCCTTACACAATTCTAAAATTCTAAAATCGGCTACACTTGGTGCAGATTCCGGCCCACGCCGACAACCTGTATCGAGTTCTATCTGCCCCTATACCAAACAAATCAAGGCAAACGTTTAAATGATACACCGATACATCGATCTAGCCCGAATGTGTCATTCAGGCTAGGCTGTCAGTCGTCTGTAGACTGAAATTGCAGCTCAAGGGTCTACTTCCAGTCTTAAGTTTTTAAACATCTGACAAATAGTCGAAAACAAACTGTCACCTAAACGACCAAGCCCGAGGGAGAGGGATGCGGATCCTGGTCATCAATGCTGGCAGCTCTTCAATCAAATATCGCTTGTTCGATATGCAGGGAGAGCATTCTATTGCCGCGGGCATGCTGGAGCGCATCGGTTCCCCGCAGGCGAGATTCGACCATCGAACATGGCATGCGGATGGCGTAGAGACATGCGGGAGCGAAGTACGCAACGTGGACGATCACCGTGCCGCCTTGGGCTGGATTGTCGAAGTACTCGAGGCCGACGGCCTTCTCTCGGAAGGGGTGGGTATCGATGCCATCGGTCACCGGGTGGTGCACGGTGGCGAGCGCTTTGCCGAACCGGCACGCATCGACGCAGAAGTCATTGCAGCCATTGAAACAGTGGCGCCCCTCGCGCCCCTGCATAATCCCGCCAATCTTTTAGGTATCCGCGTGGCCGCTGAACTGGCCCCCGAAGTGCCGCAGCTTGCGGTATTCGACACCGCCTTTCACCAAACCCTGCCACCGCGCGCCTACCGCTATGCCATACCGGAGAGGCTATACCGGGAGCATGGTGTGCGCCGTTACGGTTTTCACGGCACCTCCCATCAGTTCATTGCCGAAGCCGCCGCCGACTGGCTGGGCCGTCCTCTCGAAGCCTTGCGCCTCATCACCCTCCACCTCGGCAACGGCGCCAGTGCCGCCGCCATTGACCGCGGCCGCTGTGTAGACACCTCAATGGGGATGACACCGCTGGAGGGGCTGGTGATGGGCACCCGTAGCGGCGACATCGACCCCGCCATTCCCTACTACCTGGTACGACAGGGTTGGAGTTGGCAAGAGACCGAGCAGTTACTCAACCAATCGAGCGGACTGAAGGGCATCGCGGGCAGTGCCGATCTGCGCGAAATAGAGTCACGCCTAGAACATGGCGACACCGAGGCACGCTTCGCTGTCGAACTCATGGGTTATCGCTTGCGTAAATATATCGGCGCTTACCTGGCGGTGCTGGGCGGACTGGATGCGTTGGTCTTCAGCGGCGGCATCG
>JASFJY010000006.1:0-19063 GCA_050119415.1 Chromatiales bacterium
CAGGGAAAGGGATTGGGTTGGCCACAACATTACCGCAACGCAACCGCCTGATCGATATAGTTCTTGATGGCGGCCTGCCCCTCATCGTCGATACGGGTGAACTCCATGCGGCAGAGCCATCCGCCCTCCTCTTGTTTCGCATCCAGCACCTTGGCGTAGATATAACTGCTCTTTCTGCTCATCAATGAAGCCGAGAGGCTGATGCGTATATCCGACAGGGAGCGCAGTTTCACGGGGAGATAGGCATGCAGACCGTAGTAACTGAGATCCACCGCCCGACCCTGGTGGCGGGTATGGGTGACGGTTTTATCCATCAGGGTCTGAAAGCTGATCGGGAAGTCGACCGGCACGCGAGGACTGCGTCGGGACTCGACCCGGGGCACCATCATATAGCGGGGTCGCAGGATCGCGCGCAGCTCGTAGAGATTCATCGGCTTCTCCTTGCCCTTGAGCTCGACCCGATTGGGTGGTCCGCAATCGATATAGGCCTCGGCCAAATGCCGTGAATTTTCACTCAGGAGGACCTGGCCGCGCAGGCTGTAGGCCTCTATGCGAAACGCCAGATTCACCTGGTCGCCGACAATGGTGTACTCGTGATGGAGATCGGAGCCCAGACGCCCGACAACCACCTCTCCCGTGTTGATCCCCACCCCCATGTAGAGACGCGGATAGCCCTGCTCACTGATCTGCACGTTGAGTTCCAGCATGGCACGCTGCATCTCTACTGCACAGGCGATGGCCCGCTGCAGATCGTCGGGCCTGTACTCGGGCAGACCAAAGACCACCATGAGGGCGTCGCCCATGAACTTGTCGATAAATCCATCGAAGCGGAAGACAATCTCACACATGCGTGTGAAATAGTGGTTGAGTAATTCGATAACCAGATTAGGCGGATACTGCTCGGCCACGGCGGTGAAACCGCGCAGGTCAGTGATTAAAACCGTCACCTCCCGGTTCTGAGGTTTTTCATAGCTACATAAGGTCGAATCTAGGGACTTGTAAAGCGCATGTTGCAACCGGCGCCTCTGTTTTGCAGAAAGACCCTCCTTGATCTTGCTGCCAAGGCTCTCGATGACCCATTCAATGAGCTCGGATCTGTCGAGACTTTGCATCAGACTCGCATCTTGTTTGTTGCTCTATCGGGTATGATCTTAAGTATAGATGTGTTTAATAATCGTGCCGGAATCGTCGTTCAGATACGAATTTGCGATTGACTCCCTCCATAGGCCCGGAAACCGCACAGCCCTGCGCCCTCCTCAAGAGGCGTAGGTCGAGGTAGGTCGGGTTAGCGGAGCGTAACTAGACTTTCATGGGGTCAATTACACGCTGTAATGGGATCAATTCCACGCTGTGTCGGGTTACACTGCGCTAACCCGACCTACATCTTATTGGTGTTTGAGCAAATACCGCATGAAACAGTTAGATCAAGGGAATTTGATGTGAAATAAAAAAAATCGCAAGGCGTTCCCACAAAATTCAACGCCCCTCCCCGATGACGCAAACAGTTATCACACGCCGACCTTCAGGCCACCCTGCAGTGAATTCACCGCTTCAATGGTGAGCAGCAGATTCGGCAGTATGGAGATATAGGGGCGCCGTCTGGCGACAAACTCCACCGCCTCACCGAAACCGAAGCCGCGTTTGCAACAGAGGTAGGCAATCACACATGAACTCGACCGGCCGACGCCCGCATTGCAGAAAACCAGGACGCGATGGCGCGCGATCGTTGTGTCGATCCAGGAGACGGCCTCCGCCATCTGTTCAGCGGGAATGGGCTGCATGTCCACAATCGCCACCTTGTGGCTTACTGAAAATCCCGCTGGCAACTCGATCTCCTGCGCCACACATAAGAGGGCATCCACCGTTGTCAGCCCACTCCAGGCATCGGCGGCGTTACCGATAGCGAGATTGTCGAGAATGAAGTCCACCATGGGTCAGCGTCTGCCAGTTTCGTACAAGGGGAGTGATTCCATATGTCGCTCCTTTGGATTGAGGCCTACGCCGGAATGACCGACGTATGTCGGGGTTGGTCGGGTTAACCCGACTGCAATCTAAGGTGTATCCCAAGCTGTGCCGGCTTACGCTCCGCTAACCTGCTACGTGCCGCATTAATCCGATCAGTACCGAAGCGCCTCGAGCACCTCATAACCGAATTCCGGCTTCCAGCCCCAAGAATAGTTGCGCAAATCATACACCGCCGCCTGCTCCGCTTCAGCGGCCGAACGCGCGCTGTAACCGCAGCCGTAGCTGGTACGAGTACGCCCGGTTGCGGTGGTGTAGTGGGTTTTGACGATCGCCATGTAGGCATGAGGCAGCTCGGTATTGGCCTGGGAATGGACATCCTGACCCTTGCTGCGGTAACCCTGGTCGAGGAGTTTTTTCTTCGCCTTGTCGATGGCGCTGCCTGCGCTCTCCCGAGGGGAGGCGATCCATTCGATGGCCAACGAGTCACCCAGGCGTTTGGCCACCACGCAGGCAGCGCCGGCCTGGACCTGCATAGTGCTCAGGAGCATAGGGAGTGCGAGGGCAATAGCCGAGCGGATCGGCTCAAGCCTCCGTGTTGAGGGATTCGAGACTTTCCCAGCGTGCATAGGCCTGCTCCAGTTCGGTTTCTACCCGGGCGACATCCTGCTGCAGCCTCGCCACGTGTTCGCCCTGGGTGCGGTAGAGCTGGGGATCGCTCAGGTGCGTCTGCAGCTCGTCGAGTTCGGCCTCCAGGCTCTCGATACGCTGCGGCAATCCGTCGAGCTCCCGCTGATCCTTGTAACTCAGTTTCTCTCTCTTCTTTTTCGGCTTTTCCGAGGCGAACTTGACCTTGGACTCAGAGGCGCTGGCTTTGGCCGTCTGTTGTCGGCGCTTCTTGCCGGCCTCCCAGTCGCTGTAACCGCCGACATACTCCACCACCCTGCCCTCGCCTTCAAAGACCAGGCAGCTGGTAACGGCGTTGTCGAGGAACTCCCGGTCGTGGCTGACCAGCAGCAGGGTAGCGTCATAGTCGACCAACAGCTCTTCGAGCAGCTCCAGGGTCTCCACGTCGAGGTCATTGGTGGGCTCGTCGAGCACCAGCACATTGGCCGGTTTGGTGAAGAGCTTGGCCAGCAGCAGGCGGTTACGCTCGCCGCCGGACAGGGCCTTGACCGGAGTACGCGCACGCTCGGGGGTGAAGAGGAAGTCCTGCAGATAGCCGATGATGTGCTTGGTTTTGCCGCCGATCTCCACTTTGTCGCTGCCGCCGCCCACGTTGTCCTGCACCGAGCGCTCCTCGTCGAGCTGGCCGCGCAGCTGGTCGAAGTAGGCGACCTGCAGGTTGGTACCGAGTTTTACCTTACCCGCGTCGGGCTGCAGCCGGCCGAGCAGCAAGTTGAGCAGGGTGGTCTTGCCGGAGCCGTTGGGGCCGATGATGCCGACCCGGTCGCCGCGCAGGATGGTGGTGGAGAGGTCGCGGATGATTGGCTGGTTCTCCCAGGCGTAATCGATATGTTCCACCTCGACCACCAGCTTGCCGGAGCGCTCGCCCGAGTTGAGCTGCATCTGCGCCTTGCCGGTCTGTTCGCGACGCTGCATGCGCGCCTCGCGCATCGCCTTTAGGGCCCGCACCCGACCCTCGTTACGGGTGCGCCGCGCCTTGATACCCTGGCGGATCCACACCTCTTCCTCCGCCAGCCTCTTGTCAAAGCGCGCGTTGGCCAGCGCCTCGGCATTGAGACGCTCCTCCTTGCGACGCAGAAAGTTGTCGTAATCCCCCGGCCAGTCACTGAGGCTGCCCCGGTCGAGTTCCAGAATGCGCCCGGCGAGACGGCGAAGAAAGGCGCGGTCGTGGGTAACGAAGAGGATCGCTCCCGGGTAGTTGAGCAGGAACTCTTCCATCCAGTCGATGGCCTCAATGTCGAGATGGTTGGTCGGCTCGTCGAGCAACAGCAGGTCGGGTTCGGTGACCAGGGCCTGGGCCAGCAGCACCCGCCGCTTGAGGCCGCCGGAGAGTTCGCCGAATTCGGCGTCGGCGTCGAGCCCGAGCCGGGAGATCACTGTCTCCACCCGCTGCTCCAGCTGCCAGCCGTCGGACGCCTCCAGCTCGTGCTGGGCGCGGGAGAGCTTGTCCAGCAGTGACTGGTCCGCGCTCTCGGCCAGCTGGTGACTGATCTGGTGATAGGCCTTGAGCTTGCCGGCGAGCTGACCGATGCCGTCAGCCACCACGTCGAAGACGCTGCCGGCCATACCGACCGGCACTTCCTGGATCAACCGCGCCAGTTTGGCGCCGCTGGAGACCACCCGCTCGCCGTCGTCCGCTGCCAGTTCCCCCAGTATGACCTTCATCAGGGTCGACTTGCCGGCGCCGTTGCGTCCCAGCAGGCAGATGCGCTCCCCCTTGTCGATGACCAGATCGATGCCATCGAGCAGCGGTACCGAGCCGTAACTGAGTTGGATGTTCTTGAGAGTGATCAGCGGCACGTCTGCTCCCGCTTTAATATGTTAATAAGTTCAGTCGCCATAGGTTTGTACCTGGTATTCGTCAGCCCGTTATATGACTATCATCAATGCCCTGGAAGAGTACGGCCTGATCGGTCTCGTGGTCATTACCATGATCGAGGCGCTGTCAGTAAAGGCTACCACAACTCGTGTAGAACCAGGGGGGGTATAGAACCAGAGGGCCGACCCTCAGGAGAAGTGATCGCATGAAGACCAAGATTCTGCTCAATGAAGCGGATATGCCAACCCATTGGTACAACGTGGTGGCGGACATGCCCAACCCGCCGGCGCCGATTCTGGCACCCGACGGCAGTCCCATCAGTCCAGACGCGCTGGCGGCCATCTTCCCACCGGCAGATTGACAGGCTCCTTTGAATAACACTCGAGAACCCGCTAACTATCCATCTTTGCTGATAAAAACTTACAGATATACCGCAATTCAATACTAATCCAGGTTTTATTTAATAATAAGTGGGGTATTCTGGTTGGGTATTTATCTGGTATGGTTCAACGTGTTTAAGTTTGGCAGCGCCCGTAATTGGGCATCGAACCACTCAGCAGGATCCATCGAGCCCACTCACCATGGTCAAACATGTTTCATTCAAGGAGGCCAAAGACGGCATTGCCGATTGTCGCATCTGCTCTATTCGTGAATCGGTGCTCTTCTCCGGCCTGGAAGACCGTGCGTTCGAGGAACTGCACGACCCCATCGACCAGTACACCCTACCGGTGGGCGCCACTCTCTATCACGCGGGCGATCAAGGCGAACGTCTCTACACCATCCGCTCGGGCATCATCAAGCTGGTGCAGTATCTGCCGGACGGCAGCCAGCGCATCGTGCGCCTGATCCGCACCACCGATGTGACCGGCCTGGAAACCCTGGTCGGCGAACCTTACCAGCATGACGCCGTGGTGCTGCAGGAGACAGAGGTCTGCGCCCTGCCGGTGCGGGTTGTGGACAACCTGAGCAAGGAGAACCCCGGACTGCACCGGGAGTTGCTGAACCGCTGGCAACGGGCCCTTAACGAGGCCGACGCCTGGCTTACCGAACTCTCCACCGGCTCCGCCAAGCAGCGTATCGCCCGGCTGCTGCTGCGATTGGTGATGCATGCGGAAGAGAGCAGCTGCAGCCTGTTCGCGCGTGAGGACATGGGCGCCATGCTCGGCATCACCACCGAAACTGCCAGCCGCACCATCGCCGAGTTCAAACGCCAGAGCCTGTTGATCGAAACCTCACCCAACCAGTTCCTGCTCGACATCCCCAACCTCCGGCGCCTGGCCGAAGATTGATCATTCTCAATGCCCGGTTGTTTGTCCGGGCAGTATTCTGCCCTCCGGTTCCCATAACATCATTAACTCACATAAGAGTGAGTGAGGGAGAGCGCATTTTGAAACAGGCCGTAGCGCAGACAACGCTTCCCATCTTCACCTTGCAACTGGAAAGCTCGGAATGCCGCTTCGACTCAGCGGACGAGATAGCGGACTATCTCAAAGAGAAGATCGAATCCCACAAGGCGGCATGCTACATCGCCACCTTCAACCATTTGCAACACACTCGAAGTCTGCCGGAAGGTCAGGTCGCCGAGGGTATCGACGCCGCGCTCAACGTGGTCTTCTGTTGCGGTTTTACCTTGCAGGATCCTTCGCAACTGGCAATGCGCCCCCGCTCCATCGGCGTCTGCCACCACGAAGCGGGTTTTACCATCTCTTTCATCGAGGCCCCGATGCCGTTGGTCAACGCCTTGATGGAAGAGTGGGCGATGAGCCTGAAGCGGTGAATCGCTGTTTTTGGCGCATTCACGCACGTACCATGAACAATGGGTAGGACGCTACCCCGAGGTCTAACTCGATGAAAATAGCTGTCACCAGTCAGAATTTCCGCAGCATCACTCAGCATGCCGGCAAGACGCGCCGCTTTCTGATCTTTGAGCAGGATCAGGCGAGCGGCGAGGTGAAGGAACTGGCTCGTCTCGATCTACCTAAAGAGATGTCGATGCATGAGTTTCGCGGTGAAAACCATCCGATCTTCGAAATGGACTATCTGATCACCGGCAGCAGCGGGCAAGGTTTCATTCAGAAGATGGCGAGTGCCGGTGTCATTGTGCTTATCACCGGCGAGCAGAATCCGCTCACGGCGGTGACGGCAGTGATCGAGGGCAAACCCCTGCCACCTCCCGTGCCGCATGATCACGCCAACCACAGCCCTCCGATCATGCCGCGTTAGTATTAACCCGGCAACCAAATATGTCCTGTTCAGGGCTTCAAGCCCGCCCTTGATCAAGGCGTGGCTCGCCGGCAAGGGTGATTCCCCTTTACATCTCCATCTCGAGATCGTCGATCACCTTATCGATACCCGCCTGAGCGCAGCGCTCGTCGGTCTCGCCAGAGGGCGCACCGCTGACACCGACACCGCCCAGCAACTGGCCGCCCGCTTCGATCGGCAGGCCGCCGGCCGACATGACCAGTCCGTCAATGCGGCCGACGGGGGTATCGGCTCTGTCGGTCAGCGCCGATGTGGCGGCATAGAAGTTGGCTGCGGTGAAGGCCTTCATACGGCTGATCGGCACGGTGATCCGCGAGGCGATGCTGTCACGCATGACCGCCTGCACGGTACCGTCACGGTCCACCACGGTGACGCCGATCTGGACACCCTCCTTGCGACAGGCCTCGATGGCGCCAAGCGCCACCTTGTTTGCCGTCTCCAACGATAGCCGTTTGAGGTTGACGGTCGGCGCGGCCTCGTCAGCCGAGGTCTGGAAAGCTAGGATCATCAAAGAACTCGTGATCAGGCTCTGGGCGATTTTTTTCATCCTTACCCTCCGTTTCATACTGTTTTAATTGTTGAGTGAAAAGCGCACCAATTGCTGGTCCGCCGCCTATCGATGCATGGTCGAATAGTGTTGTTTGACATAGTCGTCGACCAGTTCGATGAACTGGTCCGCGATATCCTCGCCTTTGAGGGTAACCGACTTCTCTCCATCCACATAGACCGGCGCTGAAGGCGATTCCCCGGTGCCCGGAAGACTGATACCGATGTTGGCATGCTTGCTCTCCCCCGGTCCATTCACCACGCAGCCCATAACCGCGACCGAGAGGTTTTCAACGCCCGGGTAGGAGCCACGCCAATCGATCATGCGTTCCCGCAGATGCTGCTGCACCTCTTTGGCCAGCTGCTGAAAGTAGGTGCTCGTGGTACGGCCGCAGCCAGGACAGGCGACCACCATGGGGGCAAAGGCCCGGATGCCCATCGACTGCAGGAGTTCCTGCGCCACCACCACCTCCTGGGTGCGCGCCCCGCCCGGTTCCGGCGTCAGCGAGATACGGATGGTGTCGCCGATGCCCTGCTGCAGCAGTACCGCCAGGGCGGCGCTGGAGGCAACGATGCCCTTGGAGCCCATGCCCGCCTCGGTAAGCCCCAAGTGTAGGGCATAGTCACAAGTGTCGGCCAGCGACTGATAGACCGCGATCAAATCCTGCACCCCGCTCATTTTGCAGGAGATGACGATATGTTCGCCCGACAGCCCCAGCTCCTCGGCCCGCCGGGCGCTCTCCAGCGCCGAAACCACCATCACCTTGTGCACCATCTCGACACTGTCAAGGGGCTGTTCAGCGCGGGTGTTCTCGTCCATCAGGCGCGCCACCAGCGCCTTGTCGAGGCTGCCCCAGTTGACGCCGATGCGTACCGGCTTTTCGTAGCGGCAGGCGGTTTCGATCATGCTGGCGAACTGGCTGTCGCGCTTCTCGCCGCTGCCCACGTTGCCGGGATTAATACGGTATTTCGCCAGCGCCTCGGCGCAGGCGGGGTGATCGCTCAGCAGGCGATGGCCGTTGAAGTGGAAATCGCCGATCAATGGTACCTCCACACCTTGGCGCACCAGCCGATCACGAATCTCCGGGATTGCCCGGGCCGCCGCCGCATTGTTCACCGTCAGGCGAACCAGTTCCGAGCCGGCCTGGGCCAGGGCCTTGATCTGCTCCACACTGGCCTGCACATCCGCCGTGTCCGTATTGGTCATGGACTGCACCACCACCGGGGAGCCGCCGCCAATCTGTACCTTGCCGACCCTGACGGCACGGGTCATACGTCTGTTGATCTGCACACTCATTGCCTCACAACTGCCAGCCGAGTGCGCAGCATAACAAAACCACACTCAACTGATTACTCACAAATGAAAAAGCCCGGTTGGGAACCGGGCTTTTTCCTGCGACTACGCAGAAGACTTACTTCAGCTTGCCGATGCCGAGCATCTTGAGGATGTACTTCTCATAAATCGGCTCCGAGGTGCCCTTCTTCATCTTGCGGATGAAGTACTTCTCGAAGGCGATCTTGGCCATGTGCACCCATTTGCCCTTCTTGAACCAGGCCACGTTGCGCGGAGGGATCTGCGGCAGGGCCACGAAGGCGGCGCCGGTATCACCCATATCGGCCAGACAGATGGCGTTCCATGTGGCCAGGGTGGTGCCCTCCTTGCCCGCCAACTCGTCGGCGATGTTGTGCACAATAGCGGTCACCATCGACTCGATCATGTAGCCGGTCTTGGGTGCTCCGGTCGGCACCGCGGTCGCCTCCACCGGCGGAATGGCGATACAGACGCCGGCGCCGTAGATATTGGGATATTTCGGATTGCGCTGATGGTCATCGACGAATAGAAAACCACGTGGATTGCAGAGCCCTTCCACATTGGCTACTGCGTCAACTCCCTTGAAGGAAGGCAGCATCATGGAGTATTTGAACTCCAGTTCGTGATCCTTCACCTTGTGGCCCGCATCGTCGTACTGCTCGACAAACATCTTGCCTTCTTCGACCTTGGTGACCTTGGCGTTGGTGATCCAATTGATATGGTGGTTGCGGAAGTCGCTCTCGAGAAAACCCTTGGAGTCGCCCACGCCGCCCAGGCCGAGGTGGCCGATATAGGGCTCGGAGGTAACGAAAGTCATGGGCACCTTGTCGCGTATCTTACGTTTGCGCAGGTCGGAGTCCATGATGAAGGAGAACTCATAAGCGGGACCGAAACAGCTGGCAAACGGCATGGCGCCGATGATGACATGCCCCGGATCCTCCAGCAGCTTCTGGTAAGCCTTGTAGGCTTTCTCCGCATGATCCACGGTACAGATCGATTCGGTGAAACCCTCGGGCCCCGCACCCTCGACCTCTTCGAAGGCCAGACGCGGACCGGTGGCAATGATCAGATAGTCATAGTCGACCGTATCACCGCCGTCCAGGGTCAGCTGGTTTGCCTCAGGATCGATTTTATCGACGCGTTTGGCGATGAAGTTGATGCCCTTCTTCTCCAGATGAGGCCGGATATCGAAGGTGATGTGGGAGCGCTCTCGCCAGCCTACCGCCAGCCAGGGATTCGAGGGCACAAACTGAAAATAGTCGCGTTCGTTGATGACGGTTATCTCATGTTCCCGCCCCAGTTCCATACGGAGTTCATACGCGCAGGGCATGCCGCCAGTGCCGGCGCCCATGACAACGATATGTGCCATTTATTAACCTCCAATTCTCCTAATTATTCTCTACTGCGTCGATGAGGTCAGGAGATAGACCGCACCGCACAGATTAAAAAACCCCCATGACTCTACACTCAACATACTGAAAACTAAAGTATTCGAATTGCATTAGCATGCACTAACACGCAAGGCACCGGGCGGCTGCGCCGGTTCTTTACCCAGCAGAACTACCGCAGTAAGCCGGGCACTGTATAAACATCCACTTTTAATTCATAGAGTTACTGATTTACTCGACGCTGAACCACTGACTGACGGCATCCTGAGTGGCGAAATGGAGCCGTTCGACCATCGAGGGCAAGGCTTCAGCCAGGGAGTCTCTGACCCTTTGCACGCTGTTGTTCTTTTCGCTCAAGTGAGACGCGAGCAGGTACCTGACCCGCTGCAAAGGGAGCTGTCGCAGCAGATCGATCGACTGGGCATTGCTCAGATGCCCCTGTCGCCCGCCGACTCGGGCGCGCAGAGCGGGCGGATAAGGTCCGTTTGCCAGCATTTCGCTGTCGTGATTGAACTCCAGCACCAGGCAGTCGCAGACGTGAAGATTTTCCCGAATATGGGGGGTGATGTAGCCGGTATCGGTCAGCAGCCCAAGACGCAAGTCACCATAGCGAAACAGGAATTGACAAGGCTCCCGGGCATCGTGGGGCACGGGAAAGGCCAGCACCTGCAGATCACCCAGTTCGAACCAGCCGGCATGGCAGTCGATGCGCCGCAGGTCGGCGATCGGACCCGGGTCGCCGGCTCGGAAAGTGCCGGCCGTCATCCATACCGGCAGGCCGTAGCGTCGTGCCATGGTGCCCACGCCGCGTATGTGGTCGCCATGTTCGTGGGTCACCAGGATGGCATCGAGGGTCTGGGGATCGACCCCCAGACGGCGCAAACGGGCTTCGACCTGCCGCGCCGGGAAGCCGCAGTCGATCAGCAGGCGACGGTGCGGCGTCTCCAACAGCAGGGCATTGCCCCGACTACCGCTTCCCAGCGAGGCGAAGCGCAGCGACATAGGGTCCTAGCGGATCTGCTCATGGATGAGGCTCAGAATCCGTTGCGCGACCTTGGAATTATCGGCCTCTCCCGCCTGACTGCGCACCACTACCTGGGTCTCGTCATCGCGCTCATCCAGCTTGACCTGGTACTGGACCTTGTCGTCGATCTCCTCCTCTTCATCGCGCCAGAAGGCCAGTTTGGAGAAGAAACCGCGCGACGCTTCCTTGTCGCCCTTCATTTGGTGGTAACGCACAAAGTAGATACCGGCGCTGCGATCCCGATCCTCGACTGCGAAACCGATCCGATCCAACGCCACACCGGTGAGGCGCCAGGCACGGGGGTAAGGTTCCCGGATATAGAGGGTGGTATTGTCCGCCGCCTTCACCAGGCGTGAGCGCGGCTCCGTCTCCCGCGGTTGTGCGGTCAGTCTCTCCGCCTCCTCCTTGCCGATCCCCAGGTGGGCCATCAGACTGCGCAGCATCGCGGCCTCGATCCCGGGATCGTTCGGCCGCGGAGTCCAGTAGGTGGTATCCGCGTTGCCGCTGATATTCTCCACCAGCTTCTCTTCCATGCCGCGATGGGTCAGGTAAAGTTCGGTGGTCTGCGGCTCCTGGCCCGGCTCGAGCCGTACGCGGAATTGGTCTCGAGTGGCCGAGGAGTAGATACCGCCGACCGTCTTGCGGAAGAATTCGGTGATCACGCCCTGTTTTATATCGGCGCGGCTCTCCAGCCAATCGGTCTTCATCACACCAATGACCGGGTTCTGTTCCACCAGCAGCAAACCGTTCGTGCGCCAGAAATCGACCACCTTGGGCCAAATTTGCTGGGGCGTGCCTTGAACGACCAGCCAGCGCTGATCGCCGTCACGGTGGAAGACCACATTATCGAAATCGGGCAGTACCTCAGCCGTGCCGGCCTGAGCCATACTCCTATCCCTCTCGCGCCGGGAGGTATACTCCTCATAGGAGGCGGCGCCTGCGCCAGGTACCGCCATGGCATCCTGGATTGCCGAGTTGGTGAGATCCGGTGGTATCTCCAGGTCATCCACGGTCTCCCGCTGGGTACGGTAGGCCTGCTCCGAGTCGCTGAAGAAACCTCCACTGGAGCTGCAACCAACGAGCATGAACAACAATAGAAAGACGAAATAAGTGGGTTTAAACTGCATAATCAGAATAGATCGAGCTGGAGGTAATCAGTTCCCGTCGCGTGACAGTTGGTGTTTGTTTTCCGACACTGGCCCTTGATCGGCACCGTGCGGCATCTCGGTAATGTCCGATTCAATGAATGCCAGCCTGTTGCATGGCGGCTTCGACCTCGTTCTCACAGTCGGGACTCAGCCAGGTCAGGGGCAGACGAATCCCCTTGCTCACAAGCCCCATGCGGCAGACCGCCCACTTCACGGGAATCGGACTCGATTCAACGAACAGCGCCTTGTGCAGTCCGGCGAGCCGCCTATCCACCGCCAGGGCGGCATCACGCTCACCGGCCAGTGCCAGCGAGGCCATCTCGTGCATCATGCCGGGTGCCACGTTCGCCGTCACGGAGATCACGCCCTGCCCCCCCTGCAGCAGGAATTCACACCCGGTTGCGTCATCGCCGCTGTAGAGTTCGAAATCGGCGGCGCAGAGCGCCTTAATCCGACTCAGCCGCGAAAGGTCACCGGTCGCCTCCTTGATGCCGACGATATTGGGGATGACCGCCAGCCGGGCGACTGTCTCCGGCAGCATATCACAGGCGGTGCGGCCCGGGACATTATAGAGTATCTGGGGAATATCAACCGCCTCGGCTACAGCTCTGAAGTGCTGATAGAGTCCCTCCTGAGTCGGTTTGTTGTAGTACGGCGTAACCAACAGACAGGCGTTGGCGCCGGCCTGCTTGGCACAGCGTGTGAGTGAGATCGCCTCGCTGGTGGAGTTGGCCCCTGTTCCGGCAATGACCGGTACCCGCCCCGCCACATACTCGACGGTACGCGCAATGATCTCACAGTGCTCCCGCTCGTCCAGGGTTGCGGACTCTCCGGTGGTACCGACCGACACAATGGCATCGGATCCCTGCTCGATATGGAACTCAATGAGCTTTTTCATGGCGGCATAGTCGACGCTGCCGTCTTCCGCCATGGGAGTAATCATCGCTACCATACTGCCTTGAAACATGAAAAACTTGCTCTCTATTCGGGACTTGTTAACCCGCAAATCCAATTGGGGACTTCAAGCACTGTCTTACCCGATGTCTCGGCGCTAGCCAAGGGATTCCGACTTAGAGCCACATCTTGGACTAGAGGCATGCGAGAAGCCCTGAACGCAACATATTGGGTTGCCGGGCCGATGGGCAATGGTATCCTGTGGCTTGCAACGATGACAAGGGGAGAAAATCGGGCTTGTCGCTAAAGCCATTTTCCGATAGATATTCCTATGTAAATGTTACACTCCGACTAAGGTACTCCAATCCCATATGGCAACACCCTCCATGTCTACCACGCCCAACAATTATCTGGTCATCTCAGCGCTCGGCAAGGACCGGCCCGGCATCGTCAAGGCCCTGTCACAAAAGATCCTCGACGAAGGTTGCAATATCACCGACAGCCGTATGACCGTGCTGGGGGGTGAATTCGCCGTACTGCTACTCGCCGAGGGCCACTGGAACACCCTGGTGAAACTGGAAAGCGCCCTGCCTGAACTGCAGAACGAACTGGGTCTGACCATAATCAGCAAACGCACCGCGGGACGCGCCAAATCGAGCAATCTGCTGCCTTATATGGTGGAGGTGGTCTCCATGGACCACCCCGGCATCATCAACCAGCTGGCCGAGTTCTTCAGCGAGCGCAACATCAATATCGAGGATATGGTGACCACCAGCTACTCAGCCGCCCATACCGGCACACCCATGTTTTCAGTCCACATGAGCGTCGGCATCCCGGCCGATATCCACATCGCCGCGCTGCGTGACGAATTCATGGACTACTGCGATACCTTCAACCTAGACGCCGTCATAGAGCCCATCAAGGGTTGAGCCGGCGTGTCAGGGCCTGTTAACACTCATCCAATAGGCCCTATTGCACGACAACGACCCGCCACATCCCAGGAGAAAGCACCACGCCATGAGCAAGATCGCGATCGGCAAACCCGTACCCGACATCGAACTTCCCGCCACCGGTGACAAGACCCTCAAACTCTCCGACTTCCGGGGAAAACCGGTGGTGCTCTACTTCTACCCCAAGGCAAGCACACCCGGCTGCACCCAGGAAGGACTCGATTTCAAGGCAGACATCGCCAAGTTCCGCCGTCAGTCCGCCGTCATCCTCGGGGCCTCCCGCGACAGCCTTAAGGCACAGGAGAACTTTAAGCAGAAGCAGGGGTTTCCTTTCGACCTGCTCGCCGACAAAGAGGAGTTGCTCTGCAAGGCGTTCGACGTAATCAAGATGAAATCGATGTACGGCAAACAGGTACGTGGCATCGAACGCAGCACCTTTCTCATCGACGCCGAGGGCGTACTTTGCCAGGAGTGGCGCAAAGTCAAAGTCAAAGACCATGTGGAAGAGGTACTGCAAGCCCTCAAAGCCATGCGCAACGGCTAGGGAACCTTTGGCCACAGCGTTTCCGATCGATCCCACGCAGATTTCCGGGTTCCGGCCGGAATCTGTAAAGGCGCGTTCCGACTTCCCAATTTGTACATCCCCAGAGATCAACCATGCTGACTAACGATCAGGAGAACCCCAGACTCTACGTCCTTGATACCAACGTGCTGATGCACGACCCAACCGCCCTGTTCCGTTTCAAAGAGCACGACATCTTCCTGCCCATGGTGGTGCTGGAGGAACTCGACAAGGGCAAAAAGGGCATGTCCGAGGTAGCCCGCAATGTTCGTCAGACCAGCCGTTTTCTCGATGAGCTGATGAGCCATGTGCCGCAGCATGCAATCAGTCACGGCATCCCGCTCAATACCCTGCAGCTCAACGGCTCGATGGAGATGCTCACCGGCCATCTGTTCGTCCAGACCAAACCGGTGTCGGCGGATCTCCCCGCCTCACTGCCGGGCAACACACCCGACAACAACATCCTCGCCGCCGCCCTGAGCCTGCAGACCGAACATCCGGACAAACACATCGTTCTGATCTCCAAGGACATCAATCTGCGCATCAAGGCCTCGGTGCTGGGTATCCGCGCCGAGGACTACTCGAACGATCAGGTGCTGGAGGATGTCAACCTTCTCTATAGCGGCTTTGCCCAGCTGCCCGACGATTTCTGGGAGCAGCATACCAAGATGCTGGAATCCTGGCAGGAGAAAGGCCGCACCTTCTACCGTGTCACAGGCCCCCATACCACCGAGTGGTACCCGAGCGAGTGCCTTTACATGGTCGGCGACGAGGGCTTCCAGGCCATCGTGCGCGGAAAGGAGGATAATGCCGCCATCATCGAAGTGGCGGAGGACTACAGCAACCCGAAGCATGCGGTTTGGGGTATCACGGCGCGCAACCAGGAACAGAATTTCGCCCTCAATATGCTGCTAGACCCGGAGCTCGACTTCGTCTCGCTGCTCGGTAGCGCGGGAACCGGCAAGACGCTGTTGGCACTGGCCGCGGGGCTGGTGCAGACCCTCGATTTGAATATCTATCGTGAAATCATCATGACCCGGGTGACCGTGCCCGTCGGCGAGGATATCGGCTTTCTACCAGGCACCGAAGAGGAGAAGATGACACCCTGGATGGGCGCGCTGATGGATAACCTGGAGGTGTTGACCCAGACCGAGGGCGGCGAGTGGGGGCGCGCCGCTACCGAGGATCTGCTTCGCAGCCGTATTCGCATCCACTCCCTGAACTTCATGCGCGGACGCACCTTCCTCAACAAGTACATCATCCTCGACGAGGCGCAAAACCTGACGCCGAAGCAGATGAAGACCCTGATCACCCGTGCCGGCCCTGGCACCAAGATCGTCTGTCTGGGCAATGTGGCGCAGATCGATACCCCCTATCTGACCGAGACCACTTCAGGACTCACCTTCGCCGTGGATCGCTTCAAGGACTGGCCTCACAGCGGTCATATCACCCTGCAACGCGGTGAACGCTCGCGCCTGGCCGATTACGCCTCCGAGCACATGTAGCCGCTGTGATTTGTTGTCAGACCTGTCCGGCTTCGATGATGGCACGCAGCTCATCAACGCTTTTGCGATAGGCTTCAGCGGTCCGGTTGTAGCAATTGATCAGATCGTTGCGATCGTTCTGCCGCCCTTTGAACTCCAGTTCCTTGGCCAATACGGAGAGTTCCATTGCCCCTACATTCGCACTGCTCGATTTCAGTGGATGCGCCGACCTGACCAGAGCTTCCATATCCTGGTTCTGTACAGCATCGCGGACACCGCGCATCAGGCTCGGGGCACTGTTGAGATAGCTCTGAATCACCGAAACAAAATCCTCCTCCATGATATCGTACAGCTCTTGTAATACTGTTCTGTCAATTACACCCTGCGTGCTCATGGGGGCTGTCCCCTTTGTATTCCGGGTTGTCTGATGCTGCGCCTTTAACGAGGTCGCAGTGGCCAGATCGAGTTCGCTCGACATGACAACTTGTTCCGTGCCCGCGCCGGCCAGCATCGCCTGATCATTGTAGCTTTCGTCAAGCACATCTTCCATCGGCAACCATTGACGTAGCATATTCTCCAATTGTGCCGGTTTGACCGGCTTTGAAAGGTAGTCGTCCATGCCTACGGCGAAACAGCGTTCCCGGTCGCCCGACATGGCATTCGCCGTCATAGCGATCACCGGTAGTCGTGTCAGACCCTGTCGCATCTCACGCGAGCGAATGGCTTCGGTCGCCTCATAGCCGTCCATGCGAGGCATCTGGCAGTCCATCAGAACCACATCGAACTGCTCGTTACGCAGCACCTCTAACGCCTCGACGCCGTCGTTGGCGGTGACCGGCGACAACCCGGCTTTCTCCAATATCTTTTTGACAACCGCCTGATTCACCGGATTATCTTCCACCACCAGCACCCGTCCGACTAATTTGGTGTGTTGTTCGGAATCAGCCTGGTCTTGATCAACACCGGCCGCCAACGCGCGATGGTCCAGCTCGGTCTTGACCTGCTTGTCCAGCCAGTTGAGATGATCGTCCGGCAGGCGAGGCACCGGCTCCTCAGCCTGTTCCAGATGTACGGTGGAACTCTGCTCCACATCCAGCAAACGTTCCAGACGTTGTCTGAGCTCCTTGTTATTGGCGGCTCCCATCACACACTCCACCCCCAGACTCTCAAGCGCCTCCCGGTCCTTCTCCGGTGCGTTCATCACCAGAACGTGCACATCCTGCATATGAGGGATCTCCCGTGCCGTGCCAATCACCTGGAACAGGCTGGAGGTATACAGGGCGGCGTCGATCAATATCAGCTCATAACGCCAGCTGGCGCCCAGGTTGGCGGAGGACTTGATTTTATTGAGGGCGTCGTATTGGTCGGTGGCGAACTCCACTATCATACCGGCGTTGCGCAGCATCGCCGCCAGTGAGCGGATTTCGCCAGCCATCTCCGAGGCCAGGATCAGGGTACGGATATTGCGCAGGTTACGCCGGCTCGAGGGCATATCCTGCAGTGACTTGCGCATCGGCAGAATAAACCAAAAATAGGAACCCTGCCCAGGCTGGGATTTGACACCGATGTGACCGCCCATCAATTCGGTGAGCCGCTTGCAGATCGCCAGACCGAGGCCGGTGCCACCATGTTTGCGGGTGGTCGATGCATCGGCCTGGGAGAAGGGCTCGAACAGGCGTTCTACCTGCTCCTGCGACATACCGACACCCGTATCGCGCACGGCAAACAGCAAATCCACCTCAGTGCGTGAGGATTGCCGACAAGAGAGTTCGACGCAAACTTCGCCATGTTCAGTGAATTTCACTGCATTACTCACCAGATTGGTGAGTACCTGACGCAGACGAATCGGATCGCCGCGCACGTTCTTCGGTACGCTGCCATCGATCTTGTAGCTGAGATTAAGACTGCGGCGATCGGCGGCGTTCTTCATCAGCGAGGTCACCTGCTCGACAACGTTCTGTAAGTTGATTTCGATAAACTCCAGATCGAGTTTGCCGGCCTCGATCTTGGAGAAATCGAGTATGTCGTTGATGATGCTGAGCAGCACCTGGGAGGAGTTGAGCGCCGTAGTGACGAACTGACGTTGCTCATCGTCGAGGCGGGTTTCGCGCAGCATTTCTAGAATCGGCAGGATGCCGTTCAGCGGTGTGCGGATTTCATGGCTCATGGTGGCCAGGAATTCCGATTTGGCCATGTTGGCGCCCTCTGCCGCCTCCTTGGCGAGAAACAGCTCCTGCTCGACGGTGTGCCGCTGGTCGTTTTCCTCGGTCAAGCGGTTGCGCATATCATTGAGTTCGTTCTCCGCCATCACCATGCGTTCATGCAGTAGGGATCGATTAGCCGACATCAGCAGGTAACCCTGCTGATAAAAGGTCATCCAGGCGGAGAGTACGAGTAAAGCCAACGAGTATGCGACAATGCCGAAAAAGAACTCTTCAGAGAACAGCTGTCCATCGCCGGCCATATTGAAAATCAACAGACTGTATGCCGACAATACGAAAACGATGCTGAAGAAGGTGTCCACCGTCAACAACATGGTGGTCAGCAGGAATACCGTGCCGATGAGCACCACATTCAGCGTCAGGTGTGAGGTGTAGGTATCCTGTTGTAATTCATACAGCAGCGCCCCCGCCCAGAGTGCTCCAAGTAGCAGCACACCGAAAAGAAAGGAATAGCGCCAGATCTGCAGCCGCACCAACGTAATATTGCGTACAACAAGGGCGAGCATGATCATCGCCAGCAGGACACAGGCCAGTATACCGCCCCAGAAAAGGCCTTCCGGCTTGTTCCAGGCGTCATTGACATAGAAAAAGAGCAGTCCGGCAATGAGATTCGCGACAATCAACGTGATGCCGTTCGAATAGAGCAGACGCACCCGCTCTTCACTTACTTTTAGGGCTTCATTACGCACTTCGGACATGTGGTCTTGAATCGGGCTATGTGGGGCGACTTTCGCTATCTATATAAAGTTAGCATATCGTTGCCGACAACAGGCACCCGCCCCCCTATCGGTGCTCCCACCGGT